>JBDQLO010000040.1:0-6947 GCA_040262735.1 Fluviibacter sp. | reverse complement strand
GGGTTTCCTCGACCGTCCGGCCGGCAGCCAGAAGGGGCAGCACCGCTTTGACCGAAGCCATGACCAGGCTGGCGCCGACTCCCTTGCCCGCGACATCGGCGACGACCAGACCCATGGGCAATGCCACAGGTGCGGAGAGATTGCGATACTTCAACCGATCCTGCCGCCAGACCGAAGCCCCGGTCATCCGGTCAAACGCATGAACAACGTCCTGTTCATCCGGTATGAAGACACGGCGATCATCCATTGAGATGCCGGCAACCGAGGAGACTTCTCGTGACCACATCTGGTTACCACCCTGCATATCAAAGCAGGCGGCGCGCCCCTGGAATGCCACAGCACACATTTGCGGCCCTTGTACGACGGGCACGGTCACCACATCTGAAACTCGATCCAGCTCGGTTGCACCACGCGGCACCGATACCGTGCCTTCCCAGGCGGGCGCGCCGTTCTGCAACGCTAAGGCGTAGAGCTTACCGCCCGGCATACCGACCAGCACATACGGTCCAAAGGGTAACGGCGGCGCCAGCGAGCGCACTGCCAAGGGCGGATTGCTACGCTGGTAGTTCCAACGCTGCTTACCATCGTTGCCATCCAGAGCAATCACACGATTGTCACTGGTCCGGACGATGACCAAGCCTTCTGTAATAGCTGGCGGCGCCACCAACTCACCTTTGACCTGTGCAGACCAGAGTGATTTTCCGGTTTCAAAATCAAAGGCCAGCACGTCGCCTTTATAGGTACCCACAACAACCAAACGGCCGTCACTGGCCGTCCCCGATGAAATCTTCTGCCCGGCACTAGTGCGCCAGCTTTCCTTACCATTGTCGAGGCGAACGACCGTGCCATCATGCGAGGCTGCCAACACTACCGGGCCACCACTGGCCGGCAAAAAGCTGAAGTTACCCGCTTTGCCGACCGAAGTTTGCCAGTCGGTATGCACGGTCAAGCGCTCAGTAATTGGTGTGAGCGGTGTTGGCTTGGCTTTGGAGCTGCCAAACAGACTGCAACCGGCCAACAGCGCCAGCAGGGGGATGACAAGCAGGGATCGTCGCACGAGTTGCTTCATAATGGGCTAGTGATGCCGGTCTTACTTTACGGGCACCGCACTGGATAGCGCCCCACGCTTTTCCAATACAAGTCGACGCAGGAGTTGTCCGGGCTCACTGCCGGCAAATTCACTATTCGGGGTGCTATCTTTACCACCGACCTCCAGATTTTTCAAAGCCGCATCATAGCTGGCGCGCGCATCGGATGGCTTGCCCTGCGCCGCGTACACATCGCCACGGGCCGCGTCATAACGTGCCGCAAAACCGGCGGGTGCCGTGTCGGACAAGGTCTTTAGGGCGCCATCGTAATCTTTTTGATCCATCTGGATTCCCGCCAAGCGCAGTCGGGCGATTCCGCGCAGCGCTTCTTTGCCATTGCTGGCGACCCAGCTCAATTGGGCTTCGGCGCTCTTGGGATCGCCAGCAGCATCCAGAGTGCTCGCAGCCAGCAATGCGCCAAGCGCGCTGAACTGGCTTCGCGGGTATTGGCTCACCAGTTCGCCAGCGGCTTGTTTAACACGCGCGGTATCCTGCTGGGCACTGGCCTGTTGCAATACCAGAAAAATACGGCTGGCTTCGGCGTTCTGTGACTTCAGATAACTCTGCCAGCCGTACCAACCCAGCCAACCTAGGGCAACGATCAGTAAAACGCCACTGGCCCAACCGCCATACTGTTTCCACCAGCCCCGCAGGGCGGCTATCTGTTCCTGTTCTTCGAGATCGTAAACGGCCATGGTCTTATGTTCCTGTTTGCTTAATACGCATCATCGTCAGCTGGTTAGAAACCCTGGCCAAGATGATTATCTGTCCATTGTGACATGATGTGTTCGGCCAGATCATCCAGGGCAACACGCACCTGATTGTTGGCGGTCTCACCCTCTGCCCAGTCTTTTTGGCGCATCGCCTTAACGGTCACTTCGCCTTTGGCGACTTCATCGTCACCAATAATGACCGCCAGCAAGGCACCGGATTGATCCGCCCGTTTCATTTGTGATTTGAAACTACCACCGCCGCAGTGGTACACCACATCTAGTCCGGTATCGCGCAGACTCTCGGCCACACGAAGGGCCATATCTCCGGCTGCCTCGCCCTGATGAATGACATAGATATCCGGCGCCGTCGACTGTGGCAAATTGCCGGCATCCTGGAGTAGCGCCAATAGGCGTTCAACGCCAAGCGCAAAACCACAGGCCGGCATCGGCTTGCCGCCCAGTTGCTCGACTAGCCCATCGTAACGTCCGCCGGCACAAACCGTGCCCTGCGCACCCAATGCATCGGTGACCCATTCGAAAACAGTGAGGTTGTAATAGTCGAGCCCACGAACCAGTCGTGGATTGACCGTAAAGTGAACGCCCGCATGACGAAGCAGTGACTGAACGCGTTCAAAATGCAACAGGGATTCGGCACTCAGGTAATCCATCAGCTTGGGCGCATTGGCCACCAGCTGCTGCATGCTCGGATTCTTGGTGTCTAGAATTCGTAAGGGATTGCTATGGAGACGGCGCAGTGCATCTTCGTCCAGCTGATCCTTATGCGCCCCAAAATAAGTGATCAATGCGGCACGATGGGTGGCGCGCTCTTCGGGTTGACCAAGGCTGTTGATTTCCAGACGGATATTATCTAGCCCAAGATCCTGCCACAGACGAGCGCCCATCAGAATCTGCTCGGCGTCCACGTCAGGCCCGGCAAACCCGAAGGCTTCGACGCCCACCTGATGAAACTGACGATAGCGTCCCTTCTGCGGACGTTCGTGGCGAAACATCTGACCCATGTAGAACAAACGTTGCGGTTTTTCGGCTGCGACATTGTGCTGGATGACAGCGCGAACGCACCCAGCGGTGCCTTCAGGACGCAGTGTCAACGCCTCACCATTCAGACTGTCCACAAAGGAATACATTTCCTTCTCGACGATATCGGTGACTTCGCCAATGGCACGTTTGAACAACGGCGTCGGCTCAACGATCGGCATACGAATCGGTCGATAACCATAGCTCTTCAACCAAGCACGTAAAGCTTCTTCCAGCCACTCCCAGGATTCGGCCTCATCGGGCAGGATGTCATTCATACCGCGCACGGCTTGCAGGCGATTGCTCATGAGTCAGGCTTTCCGCTGGTACGTGCGTTCGACATACCGATTAATGATGTCTTTGAATTCGTGAGCGATGTTCTCGCCGCGCAATGTGACCGTCTTCACACCATCTTCAAAGACCGGCGCCGCAGGTGCTTCACCCGTACCCGGCAAAGAAATGCCGATGTTAGCGTGCTTACTTTCACCAGGACCATTGACGATACAACCCATCACTGCCAGCGTCATGTTTTCTACACCGTCGTACTGATCGCGCCAGGCCGGCATCTTTTCGCGCACGTAGGCCTGCACTTCGGACGCCAGTTCCTGGAAGAATACGCTGGTAGTACGGCCACAACCCGGGCAAGCCGTGACCAAGGGGGTGAACGCACGCAGGCCCATTGTCTGCAGCAGTTCCTGCGCCACCTGAACTTCGAGCGAACGCGACCCATTTGGTTCGGGTGTCAGAGACACGCGAATCGTATCGCCGATGCCCTCTTGCAACAGGACTGCCATGGCTGCTGTGGAAGCGACGATCCCCTTGGAACCCATGCCGGCCTCGGTCAACCCGAGGTGTAGCGGATAATCACAGCGACCCGCCAGATCACGATAGACCGCAATCAGGTCCTGTACGCTCGAGACCTTGCACGATAAAACAATACGATCGCCGGGCAATCCCAGTTGCTCGGCCACAGCGGCCGACTCTAACGCCGACAAGATCAGCGCTTCACGCATCACATCGTTGGCCGTGCCGGGATTGGCTTTTTGGGCATTGTCATCCATCACGCGTGCCAGCACCGACTGATCCAGACTGCCCCAGTTGACGCCAATACGTACCGGCTTGTTGTAGCGGATTGCCAGCTCGATCATCTGTGAGAACTGTTCGTCCTTTTTCTTGCCAAAACCCACGTTTCCGGGATTGATGCGGAACTTGGCCAGCGCTTCAGCACAAGCAGGATAGTCGGTCAGTAATCGATGGCCGTTGTAGTGAAAATCACCGATGAGAGGAACATCGCAATTCATGCGATCAAGTTGCGCCCGGATTTCCGGTACGGCGGCGGCTGCTTCCGGCGTATTGACGGTGATACGGACTAACTCTGCTCCAGCGCGCGCCAGTTCGGCGACCTGAATGGCCGTCTTGAGGGCATCCGCCGTGTCGGTATTGGTCATGGCCTGCACCACAATTGGTGCATCGCCGCCCATCGCGACGCCACCGATAGTCACGCTGCGGGTGAAATGTCGTTGCATAGGCATCTTTAATTTAGCCTAACGCAGCGTCTGACGGGCAACATCATCGCCGCTGAGCTTATCAAGCTTGAGCGGCTCATCGCGCCAGCGCGCCTGAACTTGCTTGGCATTGCCGATCATGACATCCAGCGGTGCCGCACCGGTGATAAACTGCGTGGTGCCAGCCGCATTGAGCTGGGAATAGATAATACGGCCCGTGTGATCACGAACTTCGACCCAGGCGGGCGCTGCGAAACGAAGTTCCAGCGTGCCTGTGCCCGATTGTGTCTGTTGATCGGCAGGAGCGGCTGGCGCGGTGGCGCTCTGTTCGGTGTCAGATGTTGCCTGCGCTGCTGGTGCCGCCACTTCCTCGCTATTCATCCCTATCAGACGCTGGGCGAAAGATTGCGCTTCCGGCAGCAAATCTTCAATCACCCCACGGGGTAGCGCATACGCCAGTATCACTGCGAACAGAATCATCAACAGACCGAACTTCAGCATCCGGTTTGATTGGCGCTTGCTCTCGCGTTCACGCGGATGACTATTCACAGATTTGAGGGCTGACTTAGGTGCACCCGATGTGGTGGCAAGGTTTTTTTTCATGGCTGAGGGCCCGCCTGGAACAGCGTCCACCAAGGTATCGACGGAGATATCCAGCAGTCGTCCATACGCCCGCAAAATACCGACCACAAAGGTACGGCCGGGTAATTTGCCCCACTCACCGGTCTCTAGCGTTTCGATCACGCGCGGGCTCACTTTGAGGGAATACGCCACATCTCCCACCGAGAGTTGTTTGGCCTCGCGGGTTGCTCGAAGAATAGCTTGTTCCTGCGAGATCTGCTCGCCAGCCACGGATGACCCTTGGGGCTCCGATGGATCGGTGGCGGGCGAGATCTCGTTTTGATTGTTCTGCATAGAAATTCCGACTGTAAAAATTTATTGGGACTGACTTGTCTTGGGTAGAGAAAGGTTTTCTGCTGAGGGCGGCTCATTCACAGACTCACCGAATGTTGCAGCACGCTCGCGATAGATCTTTGCCTGCCCAGAATCTCCGGCTTCAGCAGCGCAGCGGCTGGCATTTGCCAGTGCCCTGCCCGGTGTGTCGTAGAGGGGATTCTTCCAGGCAAGTTCAAGCTGCTGAAGCCCCGCCTGCGGTTGACCCGACGTGCAGAGAAACCAGCCGTAGTTATTCCGGATATCCGGATCGCCCGGGGCTAATTCAATCGCTTTGCGAAAATTGTCCGATGCCTGGATGCGTTCACCTAACTGCATATAAACGAGGCCGCGCATATCGTAGGCAGGGGCATACGCAGCATCGACACGCAATGCCGTGTCGATTTCGCTCAGCGCCGTTTTAAAGCTGGCCTGTTGGTAATACAGTGCCGCCAACTCTGTATGAACACGGGCACGGCTCTCGGGTGGCACCTTCGTAGCGGGCTTCTCTGGCACACCGGCGAGGTTGGTTGTTGTTGTACAGGCGGCCAGAAGACCCATCAGAACAAACAGAGGAACGTCGCGCATCATGCGCCCACCTCGCTTGTCAGTTTGATGTGTTGCGTGCGCCGTGTTTTATCCTGCACCTGTCCGGCCAATTGGCCGCAGGCGGCATCAATATCATCACCCCGTGTTTTACGTGTTGTGGTCACATAGCCGGCACCGATCAACACGTTGGCAAAAGTGGCGATCCGCTCGCGACTTGATCGTCGATAGGGGCTTCCGGGAAACGGATTGAACGGAATCAGATTGAACTTGCAGTGAATCTTCGCCTTGCTAACCAACGCCACCAGCTCGCGCGCCTGAGCTGTATTGTCGTTCACGCCATCCAGCATAACGTATTCGAAGGTAATGAAATCGCGAGGAGCGTTTTCGAGATAACGCTGACAGGCCGCCATCAGCTCGGCCAGCGGGTATTTCTGGTTGATGGGCACCAGTACATCGCGCAGCGCATCATTGGGCGCATGCAGCGACACGGCCAATGCCGTCGGACAAGCCTCGCGCAGGCGGTCCATGGCAGGCACAATGCCCGAGGTCGATACGGTCACCCGACGGCGTGACAGACCATAAGCATGATCATCGAGCATCAGATTCAAGGCTGGCACCAACGCCTCAAAGTTGGCGAGCGGTTCACCCATGCCCATGATCACCACGTTGGAGATGATGCGGTCGCCCGCCGGGTCATAACCCAGTGCCTGGTTGGCAAGCCAGAGTTGACCGATGATTTCTGAGGTCGTGAGATTGCGGTTAAAGCCTTGTTTACCCGTTGAACAGAACGAGCAGTCGAGTGCGCAGCCCACCTGCGTGGATACGCACAAGGTACCGCGATCCGCCTCTGGAATAAATACAGTCTCGATGAGATTACTGGCGCCGACATCCATGAGGAACTTACGGGTACCGTCCTCAGAAATCTTGTCAGAAACAATTTGAGGCAAACGGATTTCCGCCACTTTGGGCAGGCGTTCGCGAAACGCCCGCGCAAGATCGGTCATCGCGGCGAAATCACGTTCCCCGCGCGAATAGATCCAGCGCAAAAGCTGATTGGCCCGGAAAGGCTTTTCGCCGATCTGGGCCAACCAGGCTTTGAGCCCGGCCATATCAAGGTCGAGCAG
>JBDQLO010000039.1:0-6947 GCA_040262735.1 Fluviibacter sp. | reverse complement strand
GTCCCGATGATTCATCGGTCGGTGATTTAGCGACGACGGTCATAGCGGGCACCGGTGGGGCATCGACGTCGCCCGACTGATGCCGTTCGACTTCGTGTTTCAGCGTGGACTCCACGACCCGCATGGATTCCTGCATCGACTGCACGGTACTTTCCATTTCCTGTTGGATACGACGAATCTCTTCAAATTCGACCTCGCGATTGAAGTCGCGCTTGATGTCGTGGACGTAACGCTGCAAACGCCCAGCTAACTGGCCGATATTGCGCGCAACGCCCGGCAGGCGTTCGGGGCCGATGACGACCAAGGCCACAACAGCCACCAGGAGCAGTTCGGAAAAGCCGATATCAAACATGGCGCATGATCACTAGCGTTGATCAGGAAAAACCGTCCGCGCCCACGAGATGCATTGCGCGGGCAGAAGATCCCGGCGCACTCAGCGCTTGGTGGGTTCGCCTTCGATCGTGCGACCCGATTCCGGTGGAACCGATGGCGTCGATGGTGCCGCCCCGGTGGACTCCCCCTCTTTCAGGCCTTCTTTGAATCCCTTGACGGCCCCCCCCAGATCCTGCCCGACATTGCGCAGTTTCTTGGTACCGAAAATCAGCAGAATGATGACCAGAACGATCAGCCAGTGCCAGATACTGAATGAACCCATGACATGAACTCCGTACGTTTAAATAGTAATAATGTGTTTCAAGCAAGGCGCTTGAGCATCGGGCCAACGGGTTGGTCGCCACCAACCACGTGCGCATGCAAATGCGGCACTTCCTGACCACCGATGTCGCCATTGTTAATGATGACACGGAAACCGTCTGGACTGCCGGCCTGCACCGCCAGCTGATGGGCCACCGCGAGCATGCGACCCAGCGTAGGTTCGTCCGACGCCGAAACATGCTGCAACGAGGTCAGATGCTGTTTGGGAATCACCAGAAAATGCACCGGGCGTTGCGGATGGATATCGTGAAAAGCATAAACGAGATCGTCTTCGTAAATTTTCTTCGACGGAATATCGCCGGCAACAATTTTGCAGAAGATGCAGTTGGCACTCATGGTGACTGCCTCAGCTCGCTGAGCGCGCGCGCTTTTCGTCAATGCCAGAAATGCCTTCACGACGATGCAGTTCCTGCAGGATGTCGTCGGCCGACAAATCGAAGAAGGCCATCAACACGAGGATGTGATAAACGACATCGGTAGCTTCATTGACGATAGGCAGGCGCTTGCCATCCTTGGCGGCCATAATGAGCTCGGCCGATTCTTCTCCGATTTTTTTGAGAATCGCATCCGGTCCTTTGGCAAACAGGGAGGCGGTATAAGACGTGGACGGGTCGGCGCGACGACGCGCGGCCAAGGTTTCACTGAGACGATTGAGAACTTCCAGAGTGCCTGCTTTCATTGGTACATCTCCATGGGGTCACGCAAAACGGGATCAACCGCCGTCCAGCGTTCATCCGATAGTGCATAAAAGAAACAGCTTGCACGACCCGTATGGCACGCAACCCCACCTTTCTGGGTCACCTGCAGCAGGATCGTGTCACCGTCACAATCGGTGCGCAGGGATAAGACTTTCTGAGTATTGCCAGACGCTTCACCCTTGCGCCACAAGCGCTGACGGGATCGTGACCAGTATACCGCGTTACCAGTGTCGACCGTTTGCATCAGCGACTCGCGGTTCATCCAGGCCATCATGAGCACGGCACCGGTCTCCGCGTCCTGCGCGATGGCCGGGATCAGCCCGTCGCCATCAAAGTGGAGCGCATCCAGCCAGTGGCGTGCCGTATCGAGATCCTGGCTCATGGTCAGATCCTGACGGGAATACCCCGTTCCTTCATGTAGGCCTTGGCCTCTTGCACGGTGTGCTGGCCAAAGTGAAAAATCGAGGCCGCCAGGACGGCCGAAGCATGACCTTCGCTAACGCCGTCGGCCAGGTGCTGCAGCGAACCAACACCGCCACTGGCGATGACGGGCACGGGCACAGCATCGGATACCGCTCGGGTCAGTGCCAGATCAAAGCCTTCACAAGTGCCATCGCGATCCATACTGGTCAACAGGATTTCGCCGGCGCCATAATCGGCCATCTGGCACGCCCAGGCTACGGCATCGAGCCCGGTAGGCTTGCGGCCGCCATGGGTAAAAACCTCCCAACGCCCGGGCGCGACCTGTTTGGCGTCGATGGCCACCACAATACATTGCGCGCCTACTTTATCCGAGGCTTCGCGCACCAGTTCCGGGCGTTCGACCGCTGCCGTATTAATCGAGACTTTGTCGGCACCTGCATGCAGCAAGCGGCGCACATCAGCGACCTGGCGCACGCCACCACCGACGGTGAGTGGAATGAACACCTGCGCGGCACAGGCTTCGACGACTTCCAGAATAATGTCGCGCTGATCCGAACTGGCCGTGATGTCCAGAAAGGTCAATTCGTCGGCCCCCTGGGCATCGTAACGTCGGGCGATCTCGATCGGATCCCCGGCATCGCGCAGGCCGACGAAATTAGTCCCCTTCACCACGCGACCAGCGGTCACGTCCAGGCAGGGAATGATGCGCTTGGCGAGCATCGCGCTACTGGTCACCGGCCAGGCCAGCGGCCTGGCTCAGTTTATCTGCTTCAGCTTGTGCGGCACCCAGATCCAGCGAACCATCATAAATCGCGCGACCTGCGATCACGCCGCTGACACCTTCTTCTTCAACAGCACACAGGGCTGAGATGTCGCCCATATTGGTGAGCCCTCCCGAAGCGATGACCGGGATCTTGAGCGCCTGCGCCAGCTTCTTGGTGGCTTCAATGTTAATGCCCGACAGCATGCCGTCACGGCCAATGTCGGTATAGATGATCGCTTCAACGCCGTAGTGCTCGAACTTCTGAGCCAGATCGATCACATCATGTCCGGTAATCTTGGACCAGCCATCCACGGCCACTTTGCCGTCTTTGGCATCCAAACCGACGATAATATGACCCGGAAACGCCGTGCAGGCATCCTGCAGAAACCCCGGTGTTTTAACCGCTGCCGTGCCGATAATGACGTAGCTGATCCCCAGATCGAGATAACGCTCAATGGTATCGAGATCACGAATGCCCCCACCGAGCTGGACGGGAATCCGCTCTTCAACCACCTCCAGAATGCTACGTACGGCACCCTCATTAACGGGCTTGCCGGCAAACGCCCCATTCAGGTCCACCAGATGTAGCCGGCGCGCGCCCTGATCCAGCCAGGCTTGCGCCTGCGCTGCCGGACTGTTGTTGAAGACGGTGGCGTCTTCCATGAGGCCTTGTTTCAGACGGACGCACTGGCCGTCCTTGAGGTCGATGGCAGGAATGATCAGCATGATGAGTCTTCGTGTTGCATCAGATCAGATAATCATACGGGTGCTTTGGGCACCCAGCTCACAAAATTACGCAGGAGTTGTAATCCATCCCGGGCACTCTTTTCAGGGTGACACTGGATGGCAAAAATATTGTCGCGTGCTACGGCGGTTGTAAACGGTATGCCGTACTCGGTCTGACCTACCACCAGCGATGGCGCATCGGGCACTACATGGTAGCTGTGAACAAAGTAGAAATAGGCTTGATCAGCAATCCCTGTCCATAAGGGGTGTGGTTGCTGACGCACCTGATTCCAGCCCATGTGCGGCACTTTCAAGCGCTGACCATCGGCCCCTTTAAGGTTACCGGCAAAACGCTTGACCTGCCCTGGCAAAATACCTAGCCCCGCGGCATCACCTTCTTCACTGTGCTCAAACAGCATCTGCAAACCGATACAGATACCCAGAAACGGTTTATGGGCGGCAGCATCCCTGACAGCCTGGCGCAGATGACGCGCGTCCAGCTCTGCCATGCAGTCACGCATGGCGCCCTGCCCCGGGAACACCACACGATCTGCCGAAGCCACCATTTCGGGAGTCGACGCCAGGACCACTTCGGCATCCTCAGCCACATGGCGCAACGCCTGTTCAACCGAGCGCAGGTTACCCATGCCATAGTCAACAACGGCAATACGATTGGTGGACGTCATCGGTGGCTTATCCAAAAATCAATCTGATCGCTGCGCAAACACCCAGGAGCGATCAGAGCGAACCCTTCGTCGACGGAATGACATTGGCCTGACGCGCATCCGGCGCGACGGCCATACGGAGTGCACGGCCAAAAGCCTTGAACACGGTCTCGGCCTGATGGTGCGCGTTTTCGCCACGCAGGTTATCGATGTGCAAGGTCACCTTCGCATGGTTCACGAAGCCATGGAAAAATTCAGAAAAGAGATCCACGTCGAACTGGCCAATCCAGGCGCGTTTGAACGGCACGTCCATCACCAACCCGGGGCGGCCTGACAGATCAATCACCACGCGCGACAATGCCTCATCGAGGGGCACATAAGCGTAGCCGTAACGGGCAATGCCTTTCTTGTCACCAATGGCTTCGGCAAAGGCCTGACCCAAGGTAATACCGATATCTTCGACCGTGTGGTGACCATCGATATGCAGGTCACCCGTAGCCTTGACCGACAGGTCCATCAGCCCGTGACGGGCAATCTGATCGAGCATATGATCGAGAAACGGAACACCGGTGGCCAGATCCGCCCGCCCCGTCCCGTCCAGGTTGATGTTGACGGTAATCTGGGTTTCGAGTGTATCGCGCTGAATAGTGGCTTGCCGCATGATGGTGCCGTCAGAATGAATTCCCGTCATGATACCATCGCACAGACGCTGCACCCCCGACTGAAGCCGCAAGAAAGCCTGATAGACATGAGCCGATTCTGGAGCGAGATCGTCCACCGACTGACGCCCTACACCCCGGGTGAGCAGCCCAAGATTGCGAATCTGATCAAACTCAATACCAACGAGTGCCCCTATCCGCCCTCACCCCGCGTTCTGGCGGCGATCAGCGCCGCCACCAACGGTGATCTGCGCCTCTACCCGGACCCTGACTCCACGGCACTGCGTCAGGCCATTGCCGATTTCTATACGATCAGCCGTGATCACGTATTTGTTGGCAACGGCTCGGACGAAATTCTGGCCTTTGCGTTCCAGGCGCTGCTGCATCACGACGGCGCACTCATTTACCCGGACATCACCTACAGCTTCTACCCGGTTTACTGTCAGCTTCATGGCATCAAGGCCAAGACCGTCGCGCTCAACGCCGATTTTTCGCTGGATCTGGACGCTATTCCGGATGATGCCGGCGCGGTGATTTTTCCGAACCCCAATGCCCCGACCGGCCAGACCGTTAGCCTAAAGTCAATCAGCCGCCTCTGCCACCGTCTGCCAGAACAAGTCATCGTGGTCGATGAGGCCTATGTCGACTTTGGGGCCGAAACCGCTATCCCCCTGGTCAAAGAACACCCGAATCTGCTCGTGGTCCAGACCTTTTCTAAATCCCGCGCGCTGGCCGGGTTGCGTGTTGGCTTCGCCATCGGTCAACCCGAACTCCTCGCCGGTCTGGAACGCGTGAAGAACAGCTTCAACTCCTATCCAGTCGATCGACTCGCCAGCGCTGGTGCCATTGCCGCGATCGAAGACCGTCAGGGCTTCGAGCACGACTGTCAGCGTATTATCGATAGCCGGCAGTGGTTAACTGATCAATTAACCTTACTCGGTTTTGAGGTAGTGCCGTCAAAGGCAAACTTTGTATTTGCCCGCCACCCACAGCAAGAGGCCGCCCAGCTGGCTGTCGCACTGCGCGAACGCGCCATCATCGTGCGTCACTTCCGGTTGCCGCGCATCGACCAGCATCTGCGCATCACCATCGGCACCCGAGAAGACTGTGCCGCGCTGATTCATGCTCTGCAAGCCATTCTGGCTTGACGTTAAAGACCCTAGGTAAGGCCGGTCAGCCCGAACAGTGCGCCGAGCAAAATTAGCCACAGGGGATGTAGCTTCGTCTTCAAACTGAGCCAGACGGTCAGTGCCACGAGCGTCATTCCGTACCACCCCGGGTTCGCCGAACGGGCGATCAAAACGCCTGACGCCAGGACCAGGCCAACGGCCAAAGGGGCCACACCCAGTTGAATTGCCATACGACCGCGCCAATGTTGCAGGCGGTCCCAATATTTAAAGAGCATGCCGACCACCAGGCTCATGGGCAGACACATCCCCACCGTGGCCGCGAGTGCGCCCGGCCAACCATCAACGTGTTGCCCAATCAACGTCACGATGAGCACATTCGGGCCCGGTGCCGCCTGCGCAATGGCAAACAGTTGGGTAAACGTCTGCGCGGTCATCCATCCATGCTCGGTCACCGTAATTCGGTATAACTCCGGAATCACCGCCGAAGCCCCGCCGAAAGATACGAAAGCGACCAGAAAAAAGCTCATGAAGAGTTCGAGCAACACACTCATCGACAGGACTCGCGACTTGCACGCACCAAACGCCACCAGCTCAGACTGACCGTCAGCAGGGCGCCACCGATCATCACTATCGGCAATGGCCACTGCAACAAAACCAGTGCAACAAAAGCCCCTGCCGCGAAGGGCAGATAGACCATGCGATTTCGGACGTTGAAACCCATACGAATCCCGGTCGCCATAATCATCCCGGCGCCGACCAGCGTCAAACCATATAAGACCGATTGCACCGCGGGCAATTCACCGTAAGCGGTGTACAGCAAGCCCAACAGCAACGCGATCATCACCGGGCCCGCCATCAGCCCCAGCGCAGCAGCCGTCGCACCGCGCCAACCACAGCAACGCACCCCCACAGCCACCGCGAGATTGACGACATTGGGCCCCGGCAGAAACTGGCAAAGCCCAAGCAGAACGTTAAATTCTTCGGCCGTCAGCCAGCGTTCGGTATCGACCAGCAGGCGGCGCGCCCACGGCAACACCCCCCCGAATCCTGAGAGACCGACACGGGCGAAACCACGGAACAGGTCGGCAGGACCCGGCGCCATCCTCGCCGGCGTGGCAGACTCAGTGACCGAGTCTGAAATCGGCGGAGCGGGCATGCGCAGTCAGCCC
>JBDQLO010000038.1:0-6980 GCA_040262735.1 Fluviibacter sp. | reverse complement strand
GGCTAATAGTCAGGAGTTCGATGTTGAGAGCATCAAGACCTGGCTTGCCGAAACTGTTGAACAACTCCGTGCCAGAATCCTGGAGCTCAAGTCGCAAGAAAACAAGCTCACCTGGGCGGACGTCCGAACCTGGTTCCATCTGCATGGCCAGCAATTGGCTCTTTACCTCCTGCTTCCCATTCTGGGCGTGGTGTTACTCCAGGTTATTCAGGATCAGACGCGTCAGCAGGTGAGCACCATGTATCTCCGCCAGGCGCAACTGACCGCCGTGCAATCGATGATACAAAAAAGCAAACTCACCTCGCTCAGCGGCGACCCGTCGCCACCCCTGAATGACAATGAAGTCGAAACCATCCGGATCATGCTGCAGAATCGCGGCATCTCACCCAGTATTCTGCGTCTCAACCTCAATCGAGGTGGCAGCATGGTGGAAGTTCAGGCCGAACAAGTCCCCTTCGGCCAATGGATCGCTTTCCTGGATGAAGCGGCCCAGCGCTGGGACTTGTTTCCGGTTGATCTAAACGTCATCGCCGGGGATGCATCGGAAATTGTGTCTATTCGTGCCGTCCTGCAACAAACCGCCCAAGGAAACTGACTGTGAACCTCCAGCTTAAAGAATTCGGCTTGCCCCGCTGGCTGGTCGTCATCGGCATCATCGTCGTCGTACTCGGTGCTCTCATCTGGCAAATGCCCGTTAAATGGTTTCAAGGTACCGTCAGCACTGCGACCAAATGCAAAATCCTGCTCACCGACCCGAGCGGCACATTGTGGCGCGGCGGTGCGGCAATCGGGTTTTCAGAACCAGGTTTAGATGGCCAATCCTGTCGACCACCCCTCGCCATCACAGAAAGACTTTTCTGGGAGACCGAATGCAGTTTGCAAAAGCGCAATTGCACAGTCCGCGTTGAAACCGCCGCCCTCGACAATACGCTGTTTGCGACCGTCAACTTGAACGGTGTGACCATCCAGGAAAATGAAATCCGACTTCCTGCCGAGATTCTCGAGGTACTCGGTGCCCCGTGGACCATTCTGCACCCACGTGGTGACCTAACGGCACGCTGGAGCGATTTGCACCTCTCGCGTCTGGGCAATAGCGGCAGCATTCGTGCCAACCTTGATGGACTCAGTAGCCCGGTCAGCCTGATCAAGCCACTCGGCAATTACAGTGTTCAGGCCTCTCTCTCGGGCGGTGGCGTGAACTACACACTAAGCACCACCGAAGGCCCCCTCCTCCTGAGCGCCCAGGGCGCGTTTGGCGCCGACGGCAAAGCCAGTGGCCGAGGCGAGGCCAGCGCCACGCCCGAGTCACAGGATGCTTTGAATGGTCTTCTCAGCCTGATTGGGCGCCGTCAGGGCAACACGTACCTGCTGGTCTTCTGACCACAGACGCGGTTAACGCGCCTGAACTTCGTAATGCAGGTGTGGAGCTGTCGAACGCCCAGTGGATCCAACGCGAGCGATGACTTCACCGCGACTTACCCGCTGACCGGGTTTTACATAGAAGGCTTCGGTATGGGCATAGCGCGTGATGGCGTTTGCGCCAGGATGCGAAACCTCCACTACATTACCGAAATCACCATCCCATTCCGCGCGGATAACATAACCATCACCCGTAGCCAGAATCGGCATACCGGCCTGGGCCGCGTAATCGGTACCTGCATGCCAGCTAGGTAAGCCGGTAAAGGGATCACTCCGCAGACCCGGTAAGCTGCTCACTGGGACCACATAAGGCAGTGGATAGCCCGTTGGCGCAGTGGCCTGCCAATATTTCAGCATTTGCAAACGATCCGTCAGCGCGCGTGTTTGCGCCTGAAGGTCGCGCATCGTCAACGTCAACTGATCCATACGTATTTGAAACGAAGCTGTCTCGGGCAAAGCGCCAGCTACGCTGAGCATCGGGCCACCCTGACCGCCCGAGTTTTTGGCGGCGGGCGTTGTACCGGCTGGGTTAGGCGGTAGCTGACTCGGCAGATTGACGGGGGATGGGGGTGGTCGAGGCGCATCGTCCATCAGCTGTTGTCTTGCCGCATCAAGACGTTTGATGCGCTGGCTAAGCTCCCCCATCTGAGTGCTCAATTCCGTCAGCTTTTGCTCATAGCGCGTTTCAATGGCGTCTTTCATCGCGCCAGATTGCGTTTGAATGCCTAAAACCGACAGCAACCAAACGGCAAAAACATTTAACACCATCAGTAAGACAATGACACCCGCCAGCAGCCACAGCAGTTGTTTGCCGGTTAACGCAATCTGTTGCACCCGGGATCGGGCGTTACGCACAAACAGAATCTGCATGATTAACGAACCCCGGAATTCATTTCCAGAATCGGCTGCATTACGGCCATCACGATCACCAGCACCATCGAGCCCATGAGTAGAATCATCACCGGCTCCAGAATACTGGTAAACATCTTGGTGGTTTTGTCTGCTTCAAACTCTGCGTTTTCCGCACCAAACTTCAGCATCTCGGCGAGCTGGCCGGTTGCTTCGCCTGAACGCAACATATGAACAAACAATGGCGAAAAAACGCCCTGCGCCCCAAGCGCGCGTGACAAGGCGCTCCCTTCCCGCACCTGCAGCTCGGTCGTCTCTACCGCAGCCCTCAGATAGGTATTGCTCAGCGTATCGCGTGAGCTCTTGAGCGCCGACAGGATTGGCACATTGGCGCCTACCAGCATGGACATCGTATTCGAGAATCTTGCCGTGTCATGGGCTAGCAATACCGGCCCAATCAGCGGCATAGACAGACAACGTGTATCAAAACGTAACCGGGCCTCGGGGTTCTTGAGAATCCGGTGTGCCAGCCAGCCCAAACAAACGATCGTTAGGAGCAGCACCCAACCCCATTGCGTCAAAAATGCCGAGATATTCATCACCACTTCAGTCATGAAGGGTAGTTTCTGTCGCGTGCTTTCAAAGACACGGGTCACCTGCGGGATCACATAGGTCATTAAAACGATCATGACCAGAAACGAGATGCTGATCAGCATCACGGGATACACCATCGCCCCGATCACCTTCTGCCGGGTGGCCTGTTTCTTTTCAAGAAACTCGGCAAACTGCGTCAGAACCGGCGCCATCAGCCCCGACTGCTCTGCGGCAGCCACCACCGATTGGTAGAGTTTGTCGAAGGTCGCCGGCTGCCCCTGCATCGCCTTCGATAACGGTACGCCGGATTGCAGCTCCTGCACCATCGACATCAACACAGAACGGGTAGACGCTTTAGGCGACTCATCTGCTAGCAACTTCAGGGCTTCATCAATTGGCAGGCCAGAGCGCACCAGTAGCGCCAACTGCTTGGTCACGACTGCCAGATCAGCAGGTTTGATTGCACGTTGCCCCGAAAGTAGCGCGGCAAAGCCCGATTTTGCAACCGCCTCATCATCCGGCACCAGCTTCATCGGCACCAATCCCTTGTCGAGGAGTTGCTGCCGGGCGCCTTTAATTGACTCGCCCTCGATCACGCCCTTCTCGGATTGACCGTCAAACGTCACGGCCTCAAAACGGAAACGTGCCATCGTCAGAAACCTATGCTTCTAAGGCCATGGAGCCGGTGACGCGAAGCATCTCTTCACGGGTCGTCTTGCCTAGCTGTACCAGGCGCTCACAATCTTCAGCCAGAGTGCGCATGCCGCCTGCGATGGCTTGCTTACGAATCTCTGCCTCGGAGGCGTGTTTATTCATGAGTTCACGAATGGGTTCATTGACTTCCATCAGTTCGTAGATGCCACCTCGACCGGCATACCCGCTCTGATTGCACAGTTCACAACCCGCACCGTGGCACTGTGGACAACAGCGTCTTACCAGACGTTGCGCTAGCACACCCAGCAAAGAAGAGGCTAACAGGAAGGGCTCAACGCCCATATCCATGAGACGGGTTACCGCTGCAGGGGCATTGTTGGTGTGGAGCGTGGCCAACACCAGGTGGCCCGTCAGCGACGCCTGTACGGCGATCTGGGCGGTTTCAAGATCGCGGATTTCACCAATCATGACAATATCCGGATCCTGACGCAGAATCGCCCGCACAGCCCGGGCAAAGGTCATATCGATCTTGGAATTTACGTGAATCTGCCCAATCCCCTCCAGGTCGTATTCAACTGGATCTTCCACCGTCATGATGTTGCTGGTTTTGGAGCGCAGGGCCAACAACGACGCATAAAGAGTGGTTGTCTTGCCGCTACCGGTGGGGCCTGTGACCAGAACAATGCCGTGGGGTTTGTGCAGGAGTTTGTTAAACGTCTCGTAGGTGTCGCCAGCCAGCAGCCCCTTCAGGTCAAGCCGGTCATAGTTCTTTTCCAGCAAACGCATCACCACCCGCTCGCCATGTGCCGTTGGCAAGGTTGAAACCCGGATATCGACCGCGCGACCACCCACGCGAATCGAAATCCGGCCATCCTGAGGTAGCCGCTTTTCGGCAATATCCAGCGCAGCCATGATCTTGATTCGCGAGACTAGCGCTGCATGCAGATCGGGGCGCATCTCGACAACATCGCGCAACTCACCATCAACGCGAAAGCGCACGACCGACTGCCGTTCAAATGCTTCCATGTGCACATCGGAGGCACCATCCCGTGTTGCTTGTCGCAGCAAACTGTTGATCATACGGATCACCGGCGCATCGTCGGTGGTTTCCATCAGATCCACCGACTCGGGTATTTCTTGCAATAGCTTACTTAGATCAAGCCCTTCACCCACCTCATCAACCACCTGGGCCGCATTCTGCTCGGCGCGCGCGTAGCTGTCACCGAGTTTTTTGAGCAGTGGCTCGCTTTCTTCCAGATGACGTTCGACCGGGCCGTTGAGCCTACAAATTTCCTGGAGCACCGACAACGGGGTTTTTCGCGAGTGGTGTAGCACCGGTATACGGCGCCCTTCATCCCACTCGAGTAAGACTTCATTTGCCTTGGCAAACGGAAAAGGTAGGCTTTTAATCATCACCAAGACGAACAATTAGGGTCTTAAGGTTGGTGCTGGCGCCGGGAGTTTGCCAGGATTGACCAACGGCGTTTTGGCATTCTCCATGGTCGGCAGATTTTCGCTTGGTAACAACATAGGCAATTGCTTGAAGCTTTCTTGCTTATCTTGCATATAGTCTTGCCGATTCGTTGTAATCTCTTCGGCCGCCTTTGCATCTTTAATAATATAGGGCCGCAAGAAAACCATCAGGTTGCTCTTTTTACGAAACTTACTGTCGTAGCGAAATAATGCGCCAATCAGTGGAATGTCTTTCAGGAAAGGGACACCGTCCGAAGTATCGGCATAGTCGTCGCCGATCAGGCCGCCAATGACGAACATCTGCCCGTCATCGACGATGACGTTCGATTCAATGGTGCGTTTATTAATGGTGTAGCCCTGAGACTGCACTGTCGCTTGGTTTGTCTGATTCGAAACAGTCGACACTTCTTGATACACCGTCAGTTTAACTGTGCCGTTATGGGCAATTTGTGGACGAACGCGCAGCAAAATGCCCACATCTAGGCGATTAAATGTCTGAAATGGCGTTGGGCTTCCTGAAGGAGTCGCACCACCGGTATTCGTCGTGTAGCCCCCCGACAAAATCGGCACGTTTTGCCCCACCATAATGCGCGCCTCTTCATTGTCGAGCGTGACCAGGTTCGGGGTTGACAATACCCGCGTGCCACCCTCTTTATCCAAAGCCGAAATCAATGCTGAAACCGTGTAGTTGCCGCCAAACTTTGACAGCATGCCGATGTTCAAGCCGTTTGATTTAGCCAGTGTATCGATACCCCCAAGCGCCGGATTCAGGATACCGGCAGCATTACGACTCAGATCGACAATATTGACGCCTGCTGGCGGGGCGCCATAATTCGTGCCGCCAAAAGGTACATTTTGACCGCCGGCGTTGATCAACCCCTGCCATTGAATACCGAGCTGAGCGGAATTAGTTGATTCCACTTCGACGATCAACGCCTCGACATACACCTGCGTGCGTCGGCGATCGAGCTTGTCGATCACTTCGCGCAAGTTGCGATAGAACGTCTCCGAGGCCGTAATAATGAGCGAATTGGTCGCCGTGTCGGCCTGGATCATCCCGCCTACATTGGGCTGGCTCGTGCTGGTCAATGCCCCGGTCGCAGCGGCACTACTACCGCCTGTCGCACCGCCAGCCGCGGCACCGCCTGCTGCGCCAGAAATTAGCCCGCTGCTTTGACCCATGCCCTGGGGCATTTGTGGCGCCTGCGGCATACCACCGCCTGCAGCTGCGCCGAGATTAGTTGCACCCGCTTGTTGCGACAGAGTGCTATCTGCCGCCACAATTGCGCGCAGCGTGACGGCCAATTTGGCGGCTTCGGCATTCTTAAGCGGCACAACCCACATGTTGCCGTTGCTAGCCGCCGGCGTATCCAACCGAGTGATCAGGCTGCGCAATTGTTGAATCTTTTCCGGATTAGAGGCCTTAATCAACACCGAATTACTGCGCGGTTCAGCCAGTACGATGACCTTGCTGTCGACCCCAGGGGTTTGGCCGCCTGCCGCGTTATTGTCGACGACTTTGCTCAAGATGCTCGCCACGTCCAGCGCCACGGCATATTTTAAATGCACCGCCTGTACATCGCCGATAGAGGGCTCATCCATCGATTCCAGCAACTTGGCAACCCGTTTCACATTGCTCGCATAGTCGGTGACGATCAGGGTATTGTTGCCGGGGTTGGCGGTAATCGCACTGTTCTGGGTCAACAATGGGCGCAACACGTTGACCAGATTGCTGGCCGAATCCTGTTTGATCTTGAACACCCGGGTCACCACATGTATTTAAGTCGTGTCTAGTTCGAGTCGAATCGCTGAGCTGTTTGTCATCTGTACATAATTAGACAATCAGTCATTGTCTTGATTTCATATAATGTGGTTCATTGATACGCGGCACATCTTTCGGGCAAACCTCAAGCGAACATCTCGAAACTTCGAGTTCGAGTCAAAATGATTCTTGAACGTAGAGGGTGTTTTTCCTTGGCGCACCGCATGAG
>JBDQLO010000037.1:0-7037 GCA_040262735.1 Fluviibacter sp. | reverse complement strand
TTGCCCATCGGTGAGTTCAAGTCGCGCCCAGCTCATATAAGTTGTAATGGCGTCCAGCGCTGTTTCGCCCAGCGGCACGAGTCGCTCCTTGTTACCTTTGCCCATGACGCGTACGACGCCCATGTCGCGGTTCAAGTCCGTGAGCCGAAGATTCACCAGTTCCGACACGCGCAGCCCGGTGGCGTAGAGCACTTCTAACATCGCCAGGTCGCGTAGGCCGCGGGCAGAACTTTGATCGGGGGCTTCAAGAAGGGCTTCGACATGGGCTTCGCTGAGCGTCTTGGGTAAACGACCCGGTCGAATCGGCATCACCAATGTGCGTGTCGGGTCATCGGCCCGCTCGCCGCGCGAGACCGACCAGCGGAAGTAGCGTCTTAGCGTTGAAATGGCGCGCGCCTGTGAACTCTGTTTATGCGTCTGTGCAAGATGCGCCACATAACGATTCAGATCGGCATCGGTCGCTGTGCGCAAATCGCGCTGCTGCTGGATGAGCCAGTGCGCCAGTGCGGTCAGATCGCGTCGGTAACTCGACAGCGAGTTTGCCGAAAGGCCGGCCTCGAGCCAGAGGCTATCGCAAAACACATCGACCACCTGTTGGGCGTCGGGCGGGAGCGGTGGTTGGGAGGGGGCTCTAGGCACGTGCTTCCCGATCCAGTAACCAGGCTTTCAGCGTGAGCATGGGGCCGTTGCGGGCATGGTTAAAGCCCGTTAAACGATTCTGGCCAGCCGAGATAATGCGATGGCAGGGCACGATGAGCGGCAGGGGGTTGCTGCCGAGCGCCTGGCCCACAGCGCGTGGCGCACTGTGGAGTTGTTGGGCCAATTCAGCATAGGTATGAGTCTCCCCGCTTTGAATTTTGCAGAGTGCTGTGCGCAAACGTTCCTGAAATGGCGTGGGCGCTTGGCCCAAGGGTAACGAGAACGCATAAGCGGGGTTGGCAAACCAGGCGCGAAGCTGGTGGCCAATCACCTCAAGCAGTGGTTCGTACCTGCCGCAGACGTTAGCGTGTATCGCACGCGCTGGTGCCGGGTTGGTCAAAAAGACCAGCTCAGCGAGCGCACGCCCTTCTGGGTCGAGCCGCAATCCAAGGTCAATACCATCGCGCAGGTTAGCGGGCGCATGCGGGGCAACCTCACCCAATCGCAAGACAGCGTCAAACGATGCGTCAGCGTTTTTGGGATGGTCAGCCGCGGATTTCGCCATGGCCGAGGACGACCCATTTCTGCGAAGTCAAACCTTCCAGCCCGACCGGGCCGCGCGCATGAATCTTGTCGGTCGAAATACCGATCTCGGCGCCGAGACCATACTCGAAACCATCGGCAAAACGTGTCGACGCATTCACCATGACCGAGCTTGAGTCCACTTCGCGCAGGAAGCGCATGGCGTTGCCGTAGTGGTCGGTGATGATGGCTTCGGTGTGCTGCGACGAATAGGTATTGATGTGGGCGATGGCTTCGTCCAGACCCGAAACGACCTTCACGGCAATGATCGGTGCCAGGTACTCGGTATACCAGTCCTCTTCGGTTGCGGCGATGGTACCGGGCAGTAGTGCCTGCGTTTCAGTGCAACCCCGGATTTCCACATCCTTGCTCTTAAGCATCGCGCCGATGCGGGGGAGTAGATCCTTGGCCACGCTTCGGGCGACCAACAGCGACTCCGTCGTGTTGCAAGTGCCGTAGCGTTGGGTCTTGGCGTTCTCGACAATCCGCAGCGCCATATCCGGGTTGGCGTCATCGTCGATGTAGACGTGACAGTTGCCGTCCAGATGCTTGATCATCGGTACGCGTGATTCCTTGATGAGGCGCTCGATGAGCCCTTTGCCGCCGCGCGGCACGATGACGTCGATGTCATCGCGCAGGGTGATCAGAATGCCGACAGCGGCACGGTCGGTCGTGTCGATGCATTGCACGCCCTGGGCCGGAAGTCCGGCAGAGGCGAGTGCCTGCTGCACCAGCGCAGCGATCGCGCGGTTGCTGTTCAAGGCCTCCGAGCCGCCCCGCAGAATGGTGGCATTGCCCGATTTGATGCACAACGCAGCGGCATCAGCGGTGACATTCGGGCGCGCTTCGTAAATGATGCCGATCACACCCAGCGGTACGCGCATCTTGCCCAGCTGAATGCCGGAGGGGCGGGTGTTCATATCGGTAATACTGCCCACGGGGTCGGGCAGGGTGGCAATTTGTTCAACACCCTCGGCCATTGCCACAATCCCTTGATCACTTAGGGTCAGGCGATCGAGCATGGCGGCTTCCAGGCCGCTCTGGCGGGCAGCGTCCAGATCCAGTTCGTTGGCGGCGCGCAGCGCGGCCGCTTGTTCGCGAATCAGCCGTGCCAGCGTCAGTAGGGCAGTGTTTTTCTGTTCGGTTGACGCGCGCGCCATGCCACGAGACGCCGCACGGGCATCCTTAGCAAGTCGGCGAATCGTCTGTTCCAGTTGGGGGGTGTTTTGTGTCGTCATGGGGCAATAATGCCTGTCAGCAGAGTTTTAAGGCAAGCGCGGCGAGTTCGGTCCACGGATCCCCCTGGCCAACACCTTTGGAAAGCCGGTCTAAACGGCTGATGTGTTCCAGTGCGACCCGCCAGCTGAGCTGGGTTCGACGCTGGGCCGCGCCGCGCAGTTGCTGGGCACGTTGTGGCGGCATGCGCATCGACCGCAGGCGTTCGTCGGGTGAGCCGCCGGGGGCGGTGAGTTGCACGAGGGCACGAATATCTTCGGCCAGCCAGAACAGGATCAGGGGCAATGCCTCACCCTGTTCACGCAGGCCGGTCAGCGTGCGGGCAAAACGCGCCAGGTCGCCATCGAGCAGCGCGCTGCGCAAGCTGTCCATATCGAGTCGTGAGACGTCGACCACGGCGGCCTGAACTTGGGCCAGGGTCAGTGGGCCGTTCGGATACAACAATCCCAGTTTGAGCACTTCCTGGTTGGCGGCCAGCAAATTGCCCTCGACATGATGCGCCATGTATTCCAGGGCATCGGGCGGTGCCGACTGCTGCTGTCGTGCCAGTCGTTCGGCGATCCAGCGGGGCAGTGCCTTGATGCCCGGCGCTGCGCAGGGGATGACGATGGCGTTTTGACTGCTCACGAAATGCTGAAACCAGGCAGCCTTCTGTTCGCGCCAGCCAAATTCATGCAGGGTCATGATGATCACAAAATCTGCGGCCGTGGATGGGGCTTCATCCAGGAGCGCCTGCAGTGCTTCGGGACCACCCCGACCCAGTTTGCCGTTAGGGACGCGTAACTCGACGATCTTGCTGTCACCGAAGAGCGAGCCGCCCTGGGTCGCATACGCCAGTTGCTTCCAGTCAAAAGGGTGGCTGACGGTCAGCACCTCGCGCTCGGTAAAGCCTTTGTGGCGGGCGGCACCGCGAATGGCGTCCGCCGCCTCAATGACCAGTAGCGGATCGTCGCCATGGATGGCATACACCGGCGCCAGGGGTCCATTCAGATGGGCAGCCAGACGGCTGGCGCCATCTGCACCGCCCAGATTCACTGCTCGGCCCCCGGGGGTTGCATGCCATCGGCGGTCGTTAGCCCGGCGTTCGTATTGACAGGCGTTGAATCCGGACTCCGTTTGCCGACGTCGGATTTGGGTTTCTTGGGGGCGGTCAGCACCGTGCCTGGCGGCACACGGATGGTCGAGAGACGTTGCATCACCTGAATGGCGGCATCGTTCTGCATGTCCCGGATCAACATCGCATCTTCCTGTTCTTTCGACAGGACTTCCTGCGGTGTTTGCGGGTTGAACGAAATCTCACGCATCAATTCAATGGTGGTCGCCGGGTAGAGCTCGATACCGCTACCGGATTCCACACGGAAGCCCAGGCGGTAGGTCAAGCGGTATTCCCGTGCCAGACCGCTCGGGTTTACGGCGACTACGGTCTTCATCTGCTGGTCACCTAACACGCGCAAGATCACCTGAGCCCGGTCTTTATACTCTTCAGGCACCACGCCAATCCCATTGGCGCGGAGCTGTGACTTCAAGACCTGGGCAAAGGGCGAGGTGTCCGCCACGCCGGCAACGTAGACCGTTTTAAACGGCAGATCGACGCTGATGGCACCGCGCAGTTTGAAACCGCAGGCTGCCGCAACCGACATAACGAGCAGGCCAATCAGCAGATGCCTGATAACGGAGAGCTTTAGCAGACGCGACATGATCGACCTTTCTGGAATGGCCCAAGCTTAAGCGACGATATTAACGAGACGGCCGGGTACCACGACCACCTTCTTGGGTGCGGTGCCATTCAGTTGTTTCTGAGCCGCCTCACTGGCCAGTGCGGTCGCTTCGATGCTGGCTTTGTCGGCATCAGCGGCAACCCGGATGCTGCCGCGGTGCTTGCCGTTGATCTGCAGGACCAGTTCAATCTCCGATTGCACCAGTGCCGCCGGGTCGCAGACGGGGAAGCGCTGCGTTGCCACGTTCTGACCGGGCTTCAATTCGGCGTAAATCGCCTCGCCGATATGCGGCACGATCGGGAACAGCATCAGTGCGGCGGCTTCCAGCAGTTCCTGGCGCAGCGCGCGCCCGTTGGCATCGTCGAGTGGCGTCTTGTCGGCGGCATTGAGCAGCTCCATCACGGCGGCAATCACCGTGTTGAATTGCTGGCGACGACCGTAGTCGTCTGATACTTTCTGAATCGTCTGGTGCAGTTTGCGGCGTAGCTCTTTTTGCGCATCGCTCAGGGCGGTGTCGTTGTTCGCGGCCGCAACAACGCCGGCATTGACGTGTTCAAAGGCCAGCTTCCACAGCCGACGCAAGAAGCGGTGCGCGCCTTCAACGCCGGCATCCGACCATTCTAGTGATTGGTCGGGCGGGCTGGCAAACATCATGAACAGACGCGCCGTGTCGGCGCCATACTGATCAATCAGAATCTGCGGGTCGACACCGTTGTTCTTGGATTTCGACATCTTCTCTGTGCCGCCCACAATCACCGGCTGGCCGTCGGCCTTGAGCACCGCGCCCGTAGGGCGACCCCGTTCATCGGTCGCCACATCCACATCGGCCGGGTTAAACCACCGCTTCTTGCCGCCATCGCCGTCGCGATAGAAGGTCGGCGCGACCACCATGCCCTGCGTCAGCAGGTGCTTAAACGGTTCGTTGAGCGTGAAGCCGTTGTCTTTGAACAGACCGACGTCGCGCATCAGCTTGGTAAAGAAACGCGCATAGAGCAAATGCAGAATGGCGTGCTCGATGCCGCCGATGTATTGATCGACGCCACCGTCAAGCCAGTAGGCAGCACGGGCATCGACCATCTGGTCGGCGTTGTCCGGGCAGGCGTAACGCACGAAGTACCACGAAGACTCAACGAAGGTGTCCATCGTGTCGGTTTCGCGCTTGGCCGCCTTGCCGCACTTGGGGCAGGTGGTCTCAAAAAACTCGGGCATGCGGGCGAGCGGCGAACCGGCACCGGTGATTTCAACGTCTTCCGGCAGCACCACCGGCAGTTGATCGTCCGGTACCGGTACATCGCCGCAGTCGGCACAGTGGATAATCGGGATCGGGCAACCCCAGTAACGCTGGCGCGAGATGCCCCAGTCGCGCAGACGGAACTGGGTCTTCTTCTCGCCCAGGCCTTTGGCGTTCAAGTCACCGGCAATCTTGTCGACCGCTTGTTGATACTTGAGGCCATTGTAAGGACCGGAATCACTGCAGACGCCCCGCTGTTTGTCGCCGTACCACTCCTGCCAGGCATCGGTGTCAAAACTTTCACCCTCAACGGCGATCACCTGTTTCATCGGGAGCGCGTACTTTTTGGCGAAAGCAAAGTCGCGCTCGTCGTGCGCCGGCACGGCCATCACGGCACCATCGCCATAACCCATCAGCACATAGTTGCCCACCCACACCGGCACTTGTGCACCGGTCAACGGGTGCGTCACGGTAAAGCCGGTATTTACGCCGGATTTTTCCATGGTGGCGAGGTCGGCTTCGGCCACGCCCCCCTGCTTGCAGTCGGCGATGAACTCGGACACGGCCGGGTTCTTTTCGGCAGCACGCAGTGCCAGGGGATGCTCCGGTGCCACGGCGACGTAAGTCACGCCCATAATGGTGTCGGCACGGGTGGTGAACACCCAGAGTTTTTCTGCCTGGCCGTCGAGCGTGTACGAAAAGGCGAAACGCACACCTTCACTCTTGCCGATCCAGTTTTTCTGCATCAGGCGCACCTGTTCCGGCCAGCCCTTGAGGCTATCCAGATCGGTGAGTAATTCGTCGGCGTACTTCGTGATCGCCATGTAATACATCGGGATCTCGCGCTTTTCGATTAGTGCGCCCGAACGCCAGCCACGGCCGTCAATCACCTGTTCGTTGGCCAGCACGGTGTGATCTACCGGGTCCCAGTTCACCGTTCCCAGTTTTTTGTAGATCAGCCCTTTTTCATACAGGCGGGTGAACAACCATTGTTCCCAGCGATAGTACTCGGGGGTGCAGGTGGCGAGTTCACGCGACCAGTCGAAGGCAAAGCCCAGGCGCTGCAATTGTGCGCGCATGGCATCGATATTTTCGTAAGTCCACTTGGCCGGCGGCACGTTGTTCTGCAGCGCGGCATTTTCGGCGGGCATGCCGAAGGCGTCCCAGCCCATGGGTTGCAGCACGTTGTAGCCCTGCATCCCGTGATAACGCGCCAGCACATCGCCGATGGTGTAGTTGCGCACGTGCCCCATGTGCAGCTTGCCGCTGGGGTAGGGAAACATGGAGAGGCAGTAGTACTTCGGTTTATCCGGGTTCTCTATAGCGAGATCGGTTTTGGCTTCGTACCAGTGTTTTTGCGCCGCCGATTCAATGTCGGCGGGCAGATATTTTTCCTGCATGGCGTTTTATCGTGGTGAATGCTTCAAAACGCCTGATTATACCGGCCCGGAGGGGCTCGGCGGGTTTAGGATGCGTTGCTCGCTCAGACGTCGCTACACGCCGATTCGCTTACAAGCGCACCCTACAACCCGCCCGGAGGGGTGGCGGTTTAATGACGAGCGAGGTTTGGGGGTGTCATCGCTTGCTGCCAGAAGCGGGCGATAGCCCCACCGGTGACCAGCGCCATATCC
>JBDQLO010000036.1:0-7405 GCA_040262735.1 Fluviibacter sp. | reverse complement strand
GTGCGAGCCGGCACGGTTCTGGTCTCGTTGCTCACCAGCTCACCGACATAGACCAATTGCCCCTCAAATTTTTGATGGGCCAGCGCCGGGATATCAATTTTCATGGGTTGGCCAACGGCAAGCAATGATGCCTCCTGTTCGGGCACCTGGGCGGTGACCCAGACTTCCGACAGGTCGGCAACCGTGAAAAGAGCATCTGCCGGCTGCACGACCTGGCCCAGAACAATCTTGCGCTCGACCACCGTGCCAGAAACGCTCGAGGTCACAGCCGAAATCGAGTTCACGTTGCCGGTTTTACCCAGTCCTTCAATCTGTTCGGGAAGCATGCCCAGAACGCGAAGTTGGTCCGTCATCGCCCGGCGTTCGGCCGCCGTTGTTTCTGCCTCGCTCTGTCGACGTTGTAGATCCGCTTTAGCAATCACGTCTTCCTTGTAAAGAATCTTGGCGCGATCATAAGCGCGGGCGGCAAGTTCGTTTGCAGCTCTGGCCTTCAGATAAGCCAGTTGTGCCTGTCCCAGTTCGGTCGAGTTGATGCGTCCCAGTACGGTGCCCTGGTCGACCTCTTGGCCGGGCATCGCCAGAATTTCGGTGACGCGCCCCGTCACGGTCGCGCCGATTCTGGCCACACGTTGTTCGTCAAAATCTACTTTACCGCTGACCCGGAGGGTTTCTGAAAATGGCATGACCTGCACAGGCAGCACATTGAGCGACCAGTTGGGGCTGTCGAGATCGGTCGGGTCCGTGGTCAGATGAATAATGTGCGGGTCATTGACTGTCTGGTCATCCAGGGACTGGCGGCTATCCGGGATGATGATGAGCAGCAAGAGTGCAGCGACCACCGTCCAGGTCACTATTCTGCGGCGCTTGAGCTCGGGGATAGTACGCCATTGCGCAACCTGTGCCGGAGCAACCCGCTCGATGCCGGACGCGAGTGGTTGCCAAATCCAGTCCCGGGTTCGGGTCCATAGTAACGTCACGAAGGGGATGACGATTGGGCGCAGGTTGTTCCAGAGTGGATCAATCCACTTGACACGTTGGGGTGCCAGGATCTGCGCCAGGTGAATTTTTTCCTGGTGATAAATGCGCTTGATCTGATCCAGCAGCGGTTTTGCCGTGTCAAGCGCCCGCTGGATCAGCCGATCGAGCTGGCGCATCAACCACCGGTATCGGGCCTCGATGGATTTTGGAGTTTCTGGAGACGTCATGCGCGTGAAGTGTATTAGAGATCGGGAAGTGACGGATTTTGGCCGGGTGGCGTGACGGACGGATTTTGCTGCGAAATCGAACGCAGCCGGTCAATTTCAACAGCTACCGTTGCCAGGTCAAAGCGGGCTGCAATCAGTTCATTACGTGCGGCGCGGTAGGTTCGCTGCGCATCGAGCCATTCAAGAATGCCACGTTCCCCATACCGGTAAGCCGATTCTGCGATACGCTGAGCCGCAGCAGCCTGCGAGAGCAGCTCCGACTCCAGGACCCGTACCTGATTGCTGGCGATCTGATAAAGCTGGTAGGTGGCTTCCAGAGACTCTGAGAAGCTGAGTTTTTGCGCATTCAGCTGATGCCGCGCGCTGGTGACCTCGGCTCTTGCCTTGGAGATTTGCCCGCTACGCAGATCCCAGAGGGGGATCGTCATCACCACGCCGCCGCGCGCGTATTGCTGCGTTGGGTCAACCTCACGTTCGGCGATCAGCGAGATCTTGGGCAGCCGCATCGACTTTTCCATACTCAGCCGGTGTTCTGCGGCCCGTTGTTCCGCCTCGGTCTTCATCAGTATCGGATTTCGGGCCAGTAGCTCTGCCTTGAGCTTATCCATGGGCGGCAGGCTGATCTTGTTGGGCAAACTGCCCTGGATGCTCCAGCCTTGGGGCAGCGGATGGCCAACGGCAAGCCTGAGATTGGCGCGGGACTGCTCGACACGCAGCTTGGCTGCATCGAAATTTTTGCGCGCATTGAGCATTTCGGTCTCGGCACGAATCAGATCAAAGCGGGGGGATTCGCCCACCCGATGCCGCAACGCAATTCGGTCACGGATCTGCAGGGTTAACGTGAGATCCTCGTCTGCAGCCGCTGCTTCGGCCTCCCGCCGCAATAACTCATAGAAGGCCAGCTTGATGCGGGCCACCGTATCGTCTTCAAAACTCTGGCGGTTGGCATCCGTGGCTTTCACGATTTCATCGGCGGCATCGATTCTCGACGAACGTACCATCGGAATTTCGATGGGTTGTGCCAAGGCGATGTTATAAACCTGACCGGACGCCGGGGTCAGGGTATTGCGTTCCTTGCTTCGACCCAGCTGCCCGCCGACTTCGGGGTTGGGGTAGGCGCGCGCGGTCGTCGCATCGCCTTTGGCGGCAGCCACCTGTTCTCTAGAAGCCAGCACGTAAGAATTTTCGTTGAGACCGATGTTGATCAGCTCATCGAGATTGAGTGCGGGCCCGGCCTGAACCGGCATTGACAAGCCCAGTACACAGATCGACATCAACGCGGCACGAATCCAGCGTATTGCCGGATGTCGTGCCTGTAGAGGGCGTGCCGAAGGAATCAGGTCTTGAGCGAACATGATCAAATCTTAGAGCACAAGGCTTAAGTCCAAATTAATAAAATCGCAACGAAGGCAGGTAAGCCGGCGTCTGTTTAGTCGGATGATGCGGGGTGAGACGCCAAATCCTGTTGGGACGCCAGCACTTTATCGATACGTTTGCCATCCATATCAACCACTTCAAACCGCCATCCCCCCCATTCAACGGTCTCGCCGGTAGTGGGAATGCGCCCCATGAGCAGCATCAGCATGCCCGATAAGGTGTTGTAACGGCCTTTGTCCTCTTCAGGAACGGCTTCGAGGCCGAGGGTGTCCTTGAGTTCAGGCACGGGAATAATGCCATCCAGGAGCCAGGTGCCGTCTTGGCGCTGGATGGCCCAGGCGTCTTCGTGGTCATCCGGCTTGAACTCACCGGCAATTGCTTCAATGAGATCTTGCAGCGTGATCAAACCCTGAATTTCGCCATACTCGTCGATGACGAAAGCCATCTGCACGCCGGAGGATTTGAAATGCTCGAGAAGCTCCATGCCGGTCAGTGATTCGGGCACAAAGACGGCGGGCTGGAGATCTGTTCTGAAATCCGGCGTTTCGCCACGCAGTGTCTGTGCCAGCAAGACTTTGGCATTGATGATGCCCACCACGTCATCGAAACCGCCCTTGCAGACCGGAAAACGGGAATGCTCCGAGTCCTGGATGCGTTGCAGGTTTTCATTGAGCGGTTCGTCGAGGTCAAGACTGATGATGTCGCCCCGTGGCACCATGAGCGAGGTGATTTGCCGGTCATCCAGACGGAATACATTGCGCACCATCTGGCGTTCGTTTTCTTCGATAACGCCAGCGTCGGAACCTTCTTCCAGTAAGGCGTGGATTTCTTCTTCAGTCACCATCGGCGCCCCGGCATGGCGGATACCCACCATGCGAAGCAGGAGTTGGGTAGATCCGGAGAGTAGCCTGACCAGCGGCCTGGCGACCAGCGCCAGCGTCAGCATCGGTTTGGCCACGATGCGGGCAATCGGCTCGGGGTTGGTTTGGCCGATGCGTTTGGGCACCAGTTCGCCCAGAACGATACTCAGATAGGTGATGATGATGACAATGAGAGTCGACGCCAGCCAACCCGAGGTCTCATGCGCGACCCCCAGACTCTCCAGCCAATGGGCGACCGGCGCCGAAAGTGCCGATTCGGCAACCACCCCATTAAGAATGCCGATGGTCGTGATCCCGATCTGGACGGTGGACAGAAACCGGTTTGGATCTTCACCAAGCTCAAGGGCCGCGGCCGCTTGCCGATCACCCGAATCGACCATCCGTTGTAGCTTGCTTCTTTTTGCAGTGAGCAGCGCTACTTCTGCCATGGCAAAGAGCGCGTTGATCACGATTAGCGCCAGCAATATGGCAACGTCCATCAAGGTTTCCGGCAGTTTGGATGCGTTCTATTGTACACAGACCCAAAAGAAAACCCCGACCGCCAGGGTCGGGGTTGGCTGAAGTGGTGTTGGCTTCAGGTCTAGAGCAGTGCTGCGTTCAGCGTGTAAGTGCCACTGATAGAGGCTTGCCCGAGAATATGCCCTTTCATGGCTTCGAGCGCCTCGGCACCGGTGAATTTGCCCTCAATCGGCAGCCTGGCGGTATCGAGGGCATACACCGTGTAGACGTAACGATGCACGCGCAGGTCGTTCCACGGTGGGCAGGGACCGTCGTAGCCGAAGTAGTCGCCCCGCATATCGGGATCGCCAGCGAACCAGGCCGTGTAATCGTTGATTCCCTGACGCGCGCCGAGCGGGGCGCCGGGGCCGGCCTTGCCGCAAGGCGTGACTTCGCTGGAGAACTGGCCAGCCTCAATCGCGTTGACGCTGGCCGGCAGATCGACCAGCACCCAGTGATAAAAATCGACACGCGGTAAATCGGCGCTGACTTCGCGGTCTTCAACGTTGACGTTATCACCAACGGAGGGCACGTCTGGATCGACACAGAAAATCGCAAAAGACTGCGTGCCCGCGGGTGCGTCTGACCAGCTCAGATGCGGGCTCCGGTTTTTGCCCAGGCAGACCCGGGTTTTATCGTGCGGAATGCAAAAGGCATGATCGCCCGGGATGGTTTGCTGATCCCGGATGCTTTGACTACTCAGCTTCACAGGTTGTCTCCTTATGACCAGTGGGTGGGGGGGCTCTCATGAGCCTGGGTCGGTCGGGAGATTCTGCGCCAGCTTCAGGATTTGCGAAAGTCCCTAGGGCGGAAACCGAGCAAAAAGAGTGTCAAGGCGTAGGTCAGCCCGGCACAGAGAATCAGGAGCCCCAGGTGCAGCGCCCGGTCGGCGAGGGCGCTTTCCAGCCAGAACGCATGGTTCTGATAGCCGCCAATCAGTACGGCAGACATCGCGGCAAGCGCGATGCCCAGCTTCATGAGAAAAGACCACCAACCCGGCAGCGGCTGGTAAATGGCCGCCTGACGCAGCCCACGATAAAGAAGGCTGGCATTGATGCAGGCCGCGAGTCCGATCGAGAGTGCCAGACCAGCCTGCTTGAAGGGGCCGATGAAAGCCAGGTTCATCAGTTGGGTGCTCACCAGCGCAATGATGGCGATCTTGACCGGGGTTTTCAGGTTCTGTCGGGCGTAAAAGCCGGGTGCGAGCACCTTGACCAGAATCAGGCCGCTCAGTCCTATCGAGTAAGCAATGAGTGCCTGACTGGTTTGGTGCACATCATGTGCCGTAAAGGCGCCATGCATGAACAGGGTCGAGATCAGCGGCACCGCCAGAATGGCCAGTCCGAGGGCCGCCGGCAGCGTCAGCAGGAAGCAGAGCCGTAACCCCCAGTCGAGCAGGCTCGAATAGGCGGCGGTATCCCCGCTATGGTGGTGTTTGGTCAGGCTGGGGAGGATGACGGTCCCAATGGCCACGCCCAGCATGCCGGCGGGAAACTCCATCAGCCGGTCGGCATAGTACAGCCAGGAAATACTGCCACTTTCCAGAAAAGAGGCGAAGACGGTATTGAGCAGCAGGCTAACCTGGCTAACGGACACCCCCAGGAGTGCCGGTACCATGAGCAGCCCGATCCGGCGAACGCCCGGATCTTGCCAGCATTCGCGGAGATTCATGCTAAAGCGCGGTAGCAGGTCGATCTGGCGCAGCGCATGGAACTGCAGCCCCAGCTGCAAGCAGCCACCAATGATGACCCCCCAGGCCAGGGCCTTGACCGGTGGATCAAACCAGCCTTGGGCAAAAAGTGCCATGCCGATCAAACTGACGTTCAGTAACACAGGCGTCAAGGCCGGCACCGAAAACCTACCCCAGGTATTTAAAATGCCAGCGGCAAACGCCACCATCGACATAAAGAAGATGTACAGAAAGGTAATACGCGTCAGGGTCACGGCCAGATCGAACTTGTCCGGGGTCTCCAGAAAGCCCGGCGCGGAAATGGTCACAATCGCGGGCGCCCACCAGATACCGAGGAGGGCGACCAGCAAGACCGTCGCGCCCAGAACACTGCCGGTGCGGTCGATCAGTAAACGTGTTTCATCGGTACCGCGCTGCTTGTGATACTCGCCCAGCAGAGGGACGAAGGCCTGGGAAAACGCCCCCTCGGCAAACATCCGGCGCAACAGATTAGGGAGCTTGAAGGCCACAAAGAAGGCATCGGTCGCGGCATCGGCACCGAAGCTTCGGGCAATCACGAAATCGCGTACAAACCCCAGAATCCGGGATACCAAGGTAAAACCACTCACGGTGGCAACGGAGCGAAGCAGACTCATGGACGAATTGTACGATGGCTTGCTGGTTTTTGCGGTTTCCGGTATAGTCGCGAGTTTTCCAGTTTCCCCCAGAAGGATGTTTCATGGCCAATAGCGCCCAAGCCCGCAAACGCGCCCGTCAGGCAATGAAGCAGCGCGCCGCCAACGCCAGCCAGCGTTCGGAGTTCCGCACTGCGATCAAGAGCGTGCGCCGTGCAATCGAAGCCGGTGACAAGGCTGCTGCCCAGGCGGTTTTCGCCAAGGCTGTTAGCGTCATCGACAGCATCGCTGACAAGCGCATTGTTCATAAGAACAAGTCGTCGCGTCACAAGAGCCGTCTGTCGGCTCAGATCAAGGCCTTGGCTGCCTGAGTTTGTCGGCACCCCCAAAAAAAGCACCTTCGGGTGCTTTTTTTACGTCGACAAGCGGGCGGTTCACCGGCGAGGAGATTGATCGACGATGTCAGCGTAGCGGTGCCGTTGGTGGGTAAACCACCGTTTCGGCAAGGACGTCGTCAATACTGCACACTTCCAGGCTACAGACACCATCAATGAGGACGAGTTCATTGTCCTTGGCAAAATTGGCCAGAAATCGGTAGGCAATGGGGGAGATGTCGTAAAGGACGCCATCAATAAACACGCATTTGTCCCCCTCCCATTCACCGGGGCTGACATAAGGCGAGTACTTCATGCGTTTTTCAGAGCCGAAGGCCGACATGACACCGCACAAGCGTTCAGCCCAGTCGGATGGCCTGAATTTCTGCCCATCCTGGGTGCGACCAACGATGACGAGGCTGTGAGACAGATCCGATGGGCTTTGGGCGTCGTCTGTCGCGGCTGGGGTGCTCATGCCCGCTATTCTATCGATTTTTGTGCGGTTGCGGGAGAGGTTCGGGAGTGGATTAGGAGGTCGTTTTGCCCTAAAATTGCGCTGAACGCTTTATTCGCGCGCTGCGGCGAGGTTCAACGACCGAACAAGTGAGATGATCGGTTGGGGTTCGTTCTCGCCGCTTTTTGTTTTTTGTTTGATCGAGTGAATTTATGACGCATGTGATGAACACCTATGCCCGTCAGCCGGTGGCGTTTAGCCATGGCGATGGCAGCTGGGTGGTGGATACCGAAGGTCAGCGCTATCTCGATG
>JBDQLO010000035.1:0-7429 GCA_040262735.1 Fluviibacter sp. | reverse complement strand
GTGTCCCTGATATGCATCCCTTCCTGAATGTTGCCGTTAAGGCCGCACGTCGTGCCGGCCAGATCATCAACCGAGCCGCGCTCGAACTCGACAATCTGCAGGTTGCCCGAAAAGGGCAAAGCGACTATGTCACGCAGATTGATCGCGCCGCCGAGGATGCCATCAAGGAAATCCTGCTCGAAGCCTATCCGACGCACGGCATTCTAGCCGAAGAAACCGGCAAGACCCCGGGCAAATCCGAATTCGAATGGATCATCGACCCGCTCGATGGCACGACCAATTTTATTCACGGTTTTCCGCAATACGCCATTTCAATCGCCCTGACCCAAGACGGTCAACTCGCGCACGGTGTCATCTACGATCCGATCCGGAACGAACTCTTTACCGCCAGCAAGGGCCGTGGCGCCTATCTCAACGACCGCCGACTGCGCGTTAGCCGTAGCGATCGTCTGGCCGATGCCCTGATCGGAACCGGCTTTCCCTATCGCGTATTTGATCGCGTCGACGCCTATCTCGGTGCTTTTCGTGAGCTGACCGAAAAAACTGCAGGCATGCGTCGCCCCGGTGCCGCTGCGCTGGATCTCGCCTATGTGGCCGCCGGTCGCCTGGACGGCTTCTGGGAATTCGGTCTTTCGCCATGGGATATGGCGGCCGGGGTGCTGATGATTCAGGAGGCGGGTGGCTTCGTGACTGATCTTCACGGCGACAGTGGTTACCTCAAATCCGGTGATGTCGTGGCGGGTGCGCCAAAGGTACACGCTCCGCTGTTGCAGATCGTCCAGAAACATCTGAAACTGTCTGCCATCTGATCAAACCCGCGCAATGAGCGAGCGATGAGCCAGCAGAAAGCCGTCGACACCGCCAGCCCGCATGCAGGGCACACGCCCATGTTTCGCCAATACCTGGCGATCAAGGAAACGGTACCCGATACCCTCCTCTTTTACCGGATGGGTGATTTCTACGAACTGTTCTTTGACGATGCGATCAAAGCCGCTCGTCTGCTCGACATTACGCTCACCAGTCGCGGCCAATCAAACGGCGAGCCCATTCGTATGGCCGGCGTGCCATTTCATGCGGCTGATCAATACATCGCTCGCCTGGTCAAAGCCGGCGAATCCGTCGCGATCTGCGAACAGATCGGCGACCCGGCCACCACCAAAGGCCCCGTCGCGCGCGCCGTTACCCGTATTGTTACCCCGGGCACCGTCAGTGATGCGGCACTCATGGACGAGCGCCGCGAAAGTCATCTCATGGCCGTCTTTCCAAGTGGTGCCCGTATGGGCGCTGCCTGGATTGCGCTGGCCGCCGGTCGCCTGATACTGACCGAAGTGTCGGCCGAACAACTCGGCACACTGCTCGGTCGCATCGACCCATCGGAAATTCTCTTTCCCGAGAGCACGACCTGGCCAGACAGTACCTACAAAGCCACCCGCCGCGCCGACTGGTTGTTCGACGCCGAGAGCGGCGCACGCACGCTATGCACTGCGCTCAAGGTCAATACCCTCACCCCCTTCGGCATCGACCCCGGCGAAGATCAGCCCGCACTGGCCGCCTGTAGTGCCCTGCTTGATTACATCCAGGCCACGCAGTTTCGCAAAACCGAACAACTCGGGATCAGCCACGTCCAGGTCGAACGGCCCAACCAGTATCTGCGCATGGACGCCATCACGCGGCGCAACCTGGAGCTCACCGAATCACTGCGCGTCACCACCCAACCCGGAACCAACAGCACCACTTTGCTTGCTATTCTCGACAACACGCGGACCGCGATGGGCGTGCGCGGTTTGCGTCATGCACTGCATCACCCCTCGGCCGATGATCACCTGCCCGGTGCTCGCCATCGCATCATCGACCAGCTCCTTCAGCGCCAGGATGTGCTTGAAACTATCCGCACGCTCTTAAACGGCTTCTGCGATATCGAGCGAATTGCCGGCCGTATCGGGCTGCTTTCCGTGCGTCCTCGAGAACTCGCCAGCCTGCGTGACACCCTGCAGCAGTGGCCGGCACTTGCCGACACGATCCGTCAGTTGCTAAACCAGGCTATTGACAACACCATACTCACCGAACTGACTGAAAGACTCGGCAACCCCGATGTGCCCAGTCGTATCAGTGCGCAGCTGGCGCGCGCCATCCGCCCCGAACCCGCCGTCCACGTTCGTGACGGCAACGTGATTGCCGATGGCCATGATGCCGAGCTCGACGAGCTGCGCAATATACAGACTCACTGCGGCGACTTTCTGCTCGAACTCGAAGCCCGTGAGCGCGAGGCCACCGGTATCCCCACGCTCAAGGTCGAATACAACCGCGTCCATGGTTTTTATATCGAAGTCTCGCAGGCGCAATCGGCCAAAGTACCCGACCATTACCGCCGTCGGCAAACGCTCAAGAATGCCGAGCGCTACATCACGCCGGAGCTTAAATCCTTCGAAGACAAGGCACTCTCTGCTCAGGAGCGAGCGCTCAGTCGAGAAAAGCAACTTTACGACGCACTGCTTCTGCAGCTGCAGGCCGATGTGGTTGCGCTCAAAGGCATCGCCAGTGACGTGGCTGAACTCGATCTGGTCAGTAGCTTTGCCCAGACTGCGCTCGAACGCCAGTGGCAGCGCCCCGAGTTCAGCCCGATTCCGGAAATCGATATCCGTGAAGGACGCCACCCGGTCGTTGAACAGGCACTCCGTCAAGATGGTAAATCCTTTGTCGACAACGATACGCGCTTACATCCGGACCGGCAGTGCCTGCTTATCACGGGTCCCAACATGGGCGGCAAGTCGACCTATATGCGCCAGACGGCGCTCATCGTGTTGCTCGCCCGAATCGGGTCGTATGTCCCCGCCACCTCGGCGCGCATCGGCCGCATCAACGCGCTCTACACCCGTATTGGCGCATCCGACGATCTCGCCTCGGGCCGTTCGACGTTCATGGTCGAAATGACCGAAACAGCCGCCATTCTCCATCAGGCCGACGAACGCAGTCTGGTGCTCATGGATGAAATCGGGCGCGGCACCTCGACGTTTGACGGGCTGGCACTCGCCTCGGCGGTTCTCAAACAGATGCTGCGCCAAAATAAATCGCTAACCCTGTTTGCCACGCACTATTTCGAACTCACCCGCCTCGGCGAAAAATTCAAACAGCTCGATAACGTGCACCTCGACGCCGTTGAACATCACGACCGCATCGTTTTCATGCATCGCGTGCAGGCCGGGCCGGCCAACCAGAGTTACGGTATCGAGGTGGCTTCACTGGCCGGCATTCCGTCGGCGGTTGTGCGTGATGCCCGCCGCACCCTTCTCGAACTTGAAGCCCAATCGGTCCGGCATCAACCGACCGAAAGTGACGCACAGCACGATTTTTTTGATGCACCGGATCTGCCCATACCCACTCCGGAGGCGCCCCAGCCTCCCCATCCGCTCATCGCCGAACTGGCGGCCGTGGATCCGGATAGCCTGACACCACGTCAGGCGCTTGATATCCTTTACCAATTAAAGCTTAAAACCCGGAGCTGAAAGCCGTGTTGCATTGTCTTGCCCGTCGATCATTCTTTGCCGCGCTGTTAACCGGCCTGTATCTGATGATGCACGCCATGGTGGCTCAGGCCAGCAACCTGAGCTTTGCGCTGTTTGGCGATGTTTACATGACGCCGGAACACCAGGGCTACCTCAAGGGCATGCTCGAGGATATGGCGCAGAAGAGTGAAGCGCTGGCCATCTTTACGGGCGGCCTCAAACCGGTGGAACAAGGCTGCCAGGATAGTCACCTGCTGGCTGCCTATCCGATCTTTGCCAAGGCACCGCTACCGACGATCTACGTGCCCGGCGATGCCGACTGGGCGTTGTGCGCCAAATTCGCACCTGAAGAGCGCCTGAATCTGCTACGTAAAACCTACTACCAGACTGATCGAAGCCTGGGTGACCCCAGTTTGCCGCTCATCCGGCAGGCAGACTACCCCGAGCTGATGCGCTGGCAAAGTGGTAGCGCCCTGTTCGTGACGCTTAGTATCACTGGTGACAACAATCGTTGGGGCAACAAGACAGAGGCCAGCACCGGGTTTAACGAACGCAGCGCCACTGATCTGGCCTGGCTCACCGAGGCCTTTGCCAAAGCCCATGAAAGCGGCATCCACATGCTCGTCATCGTCATGTATGGCGATCCGGAATTCGATCAACCGGGGGTATCGGAACCATCACGCGGTTACGTACCGCTCCTCGATCTGCTCAAGTCGGAAACCGAAAATTTTCCGGGTCAGGTGCTTCTGGTGCATGGCGGTGGCGGCGTCCACCGTATCGATCACCCGCTCATCAACCCGGCAAACAACCTGCCCTACCAGAACTTCACGCGGGTCAGCACGTACGGTGCCTTACAGCAGGGGTGGGTCGAGGTCCGCGTCGAGCGTAACAGCAAGGCCGGCGACGACCCGGTGCGCCGCACCGAATTCAAGTTCGAATCATTTCCCTGGCCGCCGCTCAGCCTGGATGAACCGACCATGGCCGATCCGTCTACCAGCGAGCCGACGTCTCAGTAAGACTCAGTGAATGATGACCGGGGCCGGATTCTCGTTGTCGTCATCGTCGGCGACCGACTCCTCTTCGACTTCTTCGGCCGTGGCCGGACGCACCCCACGCACCGTGCAGGTAAAGACCAGTGACATCCCGGCTAGGGGATGATTGCCATCAAGCACCACCTTGCCATCGGCAATATCGGTCACCCGGTAAATCACGATGTCGTCTTCATCGGCACCTTCGGGCGCACCCTCGAACTGCATCCCGACCTTAGTTTCCTTCGGGAAGCGCGACGCATCCTCGATCTGCACCATTTCGGGATCGTAATCGCCGTAGGCTTCTTCCGGTTGCAGCTTGACCGTCACCGAATCACCGACGTGCTTACCCTCGAGCGTCTCTTCGATACGATCAAAGATATCGCCGTAACCGCCATGCAGATAGCGGATCGGGTTACGACCATCATCAACGACCTCGCCATCGGCGTCAGTGACGTTGTAATCCAGTGTAACCACGGTGTTGCGATGGATGAGTTCGCTCATGGGGATTCCTTGTTGTCTTTCGGGGTGGCAACCGAACGCTTCGGCAGCTGATAAAACACCTCGTCGGCCTTGATCATGCCCAGCTCGAAGCGGGCGCGTTCTTCAACGGCATCCAGGCCGGCTTTTAGGTTACGGGTCTCGGCTTCGAGGCCGGCGTTACGCAGTTCCAGCTGGCGATTGGTTTCGCGTTGTTGACGTAACTGACGGTCGCTGTCCCACACCTTCAGCCAGCCACCCTTACCCAGCCACAGCGGGTACTGGATTACCACAACGAGGCCAAGGAGGATGGCGGTTGAAGGACGCATGCGCGTGAACAACGGGGTCGGCGGGTTTAGCGCAGATTATAGAAGGCGTCTCGACCGGGATACGTAGCGGTATCTCCCAGATCTTCTTCAATACGCAGTAGCTGGTTGTACTTGGCAATACGATCCGAACGCGACAGCGAACCGGTCTTGATCTGGCCGGCGTTGAGGCCGACGGCAATATCGGCGATGGTCGAATCTTCGGTTTCGCCGGAGCGGTGCGAAATCACGGCCGTGTAACCGGCGCGCTTGGCCATCTCGATGGCAGCAAAGGTTTCACTTAACGTACCGATCTGGTTGATCTTGATCAGGATCGAGTTGGCGATACCCTTCTGGATGCCTTCCTTGAAAATGCGCGTATTGGTCACGAAAATATCGTCACCGACGATCTGCACCTTCTTGCCCAGACGATCGGTTAGCAACTTCCAGCCGTCCCAATCTGCTTCCGACATACCGTCTTCGATCGATACGATCGGAAACTTGTCGACCAGCGTGGCCAGATAGTCCACGAACTGGGCCGAGGTCAGCTGCAGGCCCTCACCCGAGAGGTGGTACTTGCCGTCCTTGTAAAATTCTGACGCGGCGCAGTCCAGCGCCAGCAGCACGTCCTTGCCTGGCACGTAACCGGCGTTCTGGATGGCTTGCGTGATGATTTCCAGCGCTTCGGCATGGCTGCCCAAGTTCGGTGCGAAGCCGCCCTCGTCACCCACGGCGGTGGAGTGACCGGCTTTATCCAGGAGCTTCTTCAGCGCATGGAAAATTTCAGCGCCGCAACGCAAGGCCTCGCGGAATGAATCCACGCCCACCGGCATGATCATGAATTCCTGAATGTCCAGGCTGTTGTTGGCGTGCTCGCCCCCGTTGATGATGTTCATCATTGGCACCGGCAGCGACATCGAACCCGCGCCACCAAAGTAACGGTAAAGCGGCAGACCCGACTCTTCGGCAGCCGCCTTGGCCACGGCCATCGATACGGCCAGCAGCGCGTTGGCGCCCAAACGGCCCTTGTTGTCGGTACCGTCCAGATCGATCAGCGTCTTGTCGATGAAGGCCTGTTCCTGAGCGTCCAGACCGATCAGCGCTTCGCTGATTTCGGTGTTGACGTTCTCGACAGCACGCATCACGCCCTTACCCAGGTAACGGCTGGCGTCACCATCGCGCAGCTCGATCGCTTCACGCGAACCGGTCGATGCACCCGATGGTACGGCAGCACGACCCATCACACCGGATTCCAGCAGGACATCGGCTTCAACGGTCGGGTTACCACGGGAGTCCAGAATTTCGCGGGCAATGATGTCAACAATGGCGCTCATATCGGTTAGGCCTTTCTTTATGTGTGTGGATGTATCTAGAGGTCAATCAAACGAGGTCGAACATACGGGCTTCCTTGACCGCCTGGTCAAGGGTTTTGAGGTGCTGCAACAGCTGCGGCATCTTGTCCAGCGGCCAGGCATTCGGGCCATCCGACAGGGCGTTAGCCGGATCGGGGTGGGTTTCCATGAACAGGCCATGAATGCCGGTGGCCACGGCAGCGCGCGCCAAAACAGGCACAAACTCGCGCTGACCGCCCGACGAACTGCCCTGCCCACCCGGCAACTGTACCGAGTGCGTGGCGTCAAACACCACGGGGCAACCGGTGCGACGCATGATCGCCAGCGAGCGCATATCGGACACCAGATTGTTGTAACCAAACGAGGCACCGCGCTCGCACACCATAATGATGTCTTCGGCCACACCTGCCGCCTTGGCGGCATCGCGCGCCTTGTCGACCACGTTCTGCATGTCGGTCGGCGCCAGAAACTGGCCCTTCTTGATATTCACCGGTTTGCCGCTGGCGGCGCAGGCGGCAATAAAATCGGTTTGCCGGCACAGAAACGCCGGTGTCTGCAGCACATCCACCACGGCAGCCGCCGGGGCGATGTCGTCAATATCGTGTACGTCAGTGAGCACCGGCACACCGATCTGCTCACGGACCCCAATTTGGAGGGTGCGATTGTCACCACCGGTATCCTGAATGAGGATCTTGGAAAAGTCCTCAGAAGTGGTCTCTTTGAGTTGCTCCCCATTCTGGACGCCGAGGCGATCTCTATAC
>JBDQLO010000034.1:0-7502 GCA_040262735.1 Fluviibacter sp. | reverse complement strand
GGCATAAGCCACGGTGTCGATGGCCTCGTTTATCCCGGCTATTGCAGCCAGTGGCAGCGAGGGATGGCCGTGCCGCCTGATGCCGCGTGGCGCTTTCGGGTGCCTGCGGGCGAGACGGGTTTTAACGACCGGATCTGCGGCCGTTTTACGCAGAATCTCGAGCGCGATGTTGGTGATTTCCCGTTGTTACGCGCGGATGGTTGCTTCACCTATCAGCTGGCGGTCGTGGTCGATGATCTGGCTCAGGGTGTCACGGATATCGTTCGTGGCGCGGATCTGATTGATTCGACACCGAGACAGATAGCGCTGATTCTGGCCCTGGGCGGCACAGTCCCTACTTATGCACATTTACCCGTCGTCAGGAACGATGCAGGTGAAAAATTATCTAAACAGACATTGGCACAGGCCATACCCGTTGACAACGAAAGCGCGCGGGTTGAACAGCTCTGGAACGCATTGACCTTTCTGGGTCAGCAGCCGCCTGCGGCTTTGCAACGAGCGTCACAGCGAACACTGTGGGCCTGGGCGTTAACATACTGGCTGCCGGAGCGGTTGACGCTCAGTGTCGGCGCACGGCTCAATCAATAGTTGTCTGCATAGCCAGTCAGGCGCAACCCCCGGTACAGCAGCAACGCGCAAAAGCCGCGTAGCAGACGATGGCGGTTGGGCTGCTTTAGCCAGGCGTCAGCCGTAATCTCTGTGCTGTGCGAGCGGATGGCCAGATCCAGTTGCGATTGCAGCGTTGATGCAAATCGCGGGTCACGGACAACGATATTGGCTTCGCGGGCTACGAGCAGGGAAAACGGATCGAGATTCGCCGAACCGACGGTAGACCAAATGCCATCAATCACCGCCGCCTTGGCGTGCATAAACCCCGGGCGATATTCAAAAATCCGGATCCCATGCGTCAACAAGGCGCCGTAGAGCGATTGTGCAGCGTAATGCTGTAATCGGTATTCGACGCGCCCCTGCAGCAGGAGATTGACCCGAACACCGCGCTGGCTGGCATGAAAAAGTTCGGCCAGGATCTTCTGACTGGGTATGAAATAAGCCATGGCCAGGGTTATGTCTTGGTGCGCCTGACGAATGGCGAGCAGATATGCCTGCTCAATGGCGCGTCGATGCAAAAAGTTGTCGCGTAAAACCAAGGCGGCCAAGCGATCGCCAACAGGCGCGGCAAACAGTAGGGTGGGCGTGGGTTTTATAAGGCATTGTCGCAGTGCGCTACCAAAGCGCGTCAGCATGAGCCATTGCCGATCGATCGCGCGTCCAATCGGTTCGATGAGTGGTCCTTGAATACGAACAGCAAAGTCGAGCCGAACGCTGTCTGTATTACCTGTTGCATCGTCGATGATGTTGATACCGCCAGCGAATGCCGTTCGCCCGTCAATCAGGGCCAGCTTACGATGCATACGCCGAAGACGGGAACGTTTCAACGAAATGAGGTGTCTTATAAGCTCGCGCTCCGGCCTAAATACGCGAATTTGCACCCCGGCAGATTCCAACGATGATCGGTGGCGCTGGTCGAGATTGCGTGCACCGAATCCGTCGACGACAACCCTGACATCCAGGCCGCGCTCCGCAGCGCGACACAATGCCAGCGTGAAAGCATCGCCGATCGCATCATCCGCATAGAGATAGGTTTCAAGTCGAATCGATTCGCGGGCAGCATTGATGTCGGCCAAAAGCGTGGCGAAGTAATCGTTACCATTACACAGCAACGAAATTTCGTTGCCAGCAAGATAATGCGGCCTTGGGTGAAGCGCCTGCCGTAAACGCCTGCGCAGCGTCATGATCGAGTCACTTACCCCGTCAGACTGAGTTCGCAGCGGAGTGCCGCATGATCCGAAATCTTTGACCAGCCAGCACCGTAATGCACGTCGGCATGAACCGCGCGCAGTCCACGCACATAAATACGATCCAAGCGAAGCATCGGCAGCGCCACCGGAAAACTGCGCGCTGGGCGCCCTGAGAGTTGATGAAAGACTTCGGTGAGTTCGAGACGTTTGGCCAGATGTTCGCTAGCGTGGTTGCGCCAGTCGTTGAAATCACCGGCGATAATGAGTGGCTGGTCGTGCGGGACGAGCCGATCGATTTCTTCGGCCAGTGCTGCCATCTGCCATTTTCGTGAACGCGCAAAAAGCGATAGGTGTGCGCAGACACAGTGGATCGTCTGCCCTTGCCAGTCAATCTGGGTGTGTAACAGGCCGCGTCGCTCGAAACTGAGGTGCGTGACATCCTGATTGTGACTGCGCGCAATCGGGTAGCGCGATAAAATGGCATTGCCATGGTGGCCGTGATCGTAGAGAACGTTCTGGCCATAGGCCGCAGACCAGATCGAATCGGCAAGGAATTCATGCTGGGGTTGTTCGGGCCAGCTTTCGTGTCTTTGGGCCCGTTGCTCATGCAGCCCTTGGACCTCTTGCAGGAAGACCAGATCAGGATTGAGAGTGCGTAATCGCTCGCGCAACTCATGGATCGTCACGCGACGATTGAACTGAGATAGTCCCTTATGAATATTGTAGGTGACCAGCGACAGGGTGTCGGACATCATACTGAAGCCAGTTAACCGCTCGATCAGGAAATTGCCAGCATCCGATCCATGGCGCGCTTTGCTGCCGCACCCTGGATTTCCGGGACGCGGATCGCGTTGACGACATGGCCTTCGACCAGGTTTTCAAGGGTCCAGGCCAGATGCTGTGGATCGATACGCTGCATGGTGGAACACATGCAGACAGTGGGTGCCATAAACTGCACGATCTTGCCTTCGGGAGCGACTTCTCGGGCGAGGCGTTCGACTAGATTCAGTTCGGTGCCCACGAGCCAGCGTGAACTACTAGGGGCCTCTTTAATGATTCTGACAATGTATTCCGTTGAGCCGATGAAGTCTGATGCCGCGCATACGTCGAAAGAACATTCCGGGTGCGAAATGACTTTGCCGTCCGGGTGTTTGGCGCGAAACGCCTCGATGTGCGATGGCTGGAACATCTGGTGCACGGAACAGTGACCCTTCCAAAGCAGAATACGTGCATTGCGTATTTGTTCTTGCGTAAGCCCACCCCTTGGTTGGTCCGGATCCCAAACGACCATGTCATCGAGGGAGACCCCCATCGTGTGGCCGGTCCAGCGTCCTAAATGTTGATCGGGAAAGAAAAGGACTTTGGGACGTTGCTCAAAAGCCCACTTTAAGATGACCGGTGCATTCGACGAGGTGCAAACGATCCCGCCGCGATCACCACAAAACGCTTTCAGGTCAGCCGCCGAGTTAATGTAGGTGATGGGCGTTATTAGGTTGGCCGGGTCTTCACCCAATGCCATGCCAAGATCGCGCCAGCAGCGTTCTACTTTGGTCAGATTTGCCATGTCGGCCATGGAGCAGCCTGCAGCTAAATCCGGCAAGATGGCCGTCTGGCTCGGTTTAGTCATCATGTCGGCGACTTCGGCCATGAAGTGCACGCCACAGAAAACGATATAGGCAGCGTCGGTCTCGCTCGCGAGGCGCGATAGCTTCAGCGAGTCCCCCGTGAGATCGGCGTGCTGGTAAACATCGGCCCGCTGGTAGTGGTGGCAGAGCAGAACGGTTTGTTTGCCCAGTCGTTTGCGGGCTGCGTTGATCCGTTGCTGGCAGTCCGAGTCGCTGAGGTCGCGGTAATCTTCAAAATCTCGCATGATCAATTCCTGGCAACGACCTTAGCCCTGATACCAGGGGAGACCATGAAAGCGCCAGCCGCCCAGATTGCCACGATGGTCCTGCGCATCTTTGTCACCCTCGAATCCTTCGAGAATGTTATAGGCTGCGGCAAAGCCCGCTTCCACGGCAGCGCTGGCCGCACTCCGCGAGCGGACGCCGCTGCGACAAAGAAAGAGAATGGTTGCGTTTTGATCCACCTGACGTTGCAGCTCGCTTATAAAACGGGGATTGCGCGACATATCCGGGTATTGCACCCAGTCGATTTCGATGGCTCCCGGCACCCGACCAACCCAGTCCCATTCGGCACGAGTCCGGACATCGACGAGGACCGTGCCAGGCGCTTCCTGGAGCAATGTCTGTGCTTCTTGCGGGGTGACGTCGCCGCTATAGTTGAAACCTTGTTGTTCTGCACGCTGGCGTGCCTGGGTCAGAATATCGTTGATTCGGCTCATGATGAATCTTTGGTTAACCGGTAATGGGATCGCCCGGAGTTCGTGCGATTAACGATAGAATATCGTTAAACGGCCAGTATACGCGGCCGTTAAGGCAAGCGGAATCTGTCAAGCCGAGCTAATGATCCTCAGTGGAGAATGATATGTCTGTAGGGCATCACCATGCGGGTCATGCACATGACCAGACCGCACTGATTGATGCGTTAACAGGCGTGCATGGTAGCGCGGCATCGAATCGGCTGGTGCGCCGTTCGGTCAATGTCAGCATGGGTGTCAACATTGGCCTGTCGGTGCTGCAGATCGTTGTGGGCTGGTTCGCCTATTCCCATAGTCTACTGGTTGACGGATTCCATTCGTTTTCCGATCTGTTGTCGGATGTTCTCGTACTTTTTGTCGCCCGCCACAGTGCGCGTGCGGCGGACGACAATCACCCCTATGGCCATGCCCGCCTTGAGACGCTGGCAACGCTGATCCTCGGTTTGATGCTGCTTGGTATCGGTGGAGGCTTCCTCTATTCCGCAGCCGAGCGGGCCATGAGCGTTGAATCGGCACCCCCGGCCGAGATGATGGCGCTGTATGTTGCGCTGCTGGCGTTGATTGCTAAGGAATGGCTGTTCCGTTACATGCTGCGTGTCGCCAAGAAGGCCAATTCGGCCATGCTCGTGGCGAACGCTTGGCACTCACGATCCGATGCCGCGTCCTCGCTCGTGGTGGCGATTGGCATTGGCGGCTCATTGCTGGGTTTTGTCTATGCCGATTTGCTGGCGGCTGCCATCGTCGGTGCGTTGATTGTCAAAATGGGCTGGACATTTACGCGTGGCGCGCTCGAAGAATTCGTCGACCATGGGGCCGATACGGCGCAGCTTGAAGCGATCCGCACGACGATTCGTCAAACGCCGGGCGTACTGGATTTGCACGATTTGCGGACGCGCCGCATGGCTGACCGGATTCTGGTGGATGCCCATGTCCACGTGGCGCCGCGAATCAGCGTTTCGGAAGGCCATCTGATTGCTGAACGGGTTCGTGGCCATGTTCGTCGTTCGTGCCCTACGGTGCTAGATGTGTTGGTGCATATAGACCCGGAAGATGACAGCCTGATGCAACCCGGTTCAGCGGCGATCGATCTGTCGCGCGACCGGCTGGAGCAGTGGGTAGCGGCGGAATCGACGCGGATCTGGGGGTTTGGCCAGTGGGCGCCAGAGCGCGTGCAGTTGCATTACCTCAATGGACAGGTTGAAGTCGAAGTCATGCTGCCACCTGCGCCCGATGATTTGCCTGAACCGCCTGCGATCCAGGCAGGTGTGCGCCAGCTACGGCAGGCAGCGGCAGCGGCTGGGTTGCCGCTGGAACGCTGGACCGTCTATCGTCGTTTGAGTGATGGCGCACCTGAATAGTGCGCACTGAGTCGGTGCAAACTGTGCTAAATTGCACTAAATTGGTGCAAATAGAGTCACCCCCTGCATACCACCTTTGCAAAGAGCCCCGCGCGGTGCTTTTCGGCCATGGGTTGGCATATCATTCTTGGCATGAATCCTGCTCAGTAAGCAGGGCAACGTTTTTTCTTGTTTCTGCATATATAGATCGCCCAGGGCGGTCGCTATTAGGAGAGCTGTTATGACCACCGTGCAAGACGTCCTGAAGTTGGTCAAGGACAACGACGTGAAGTACGTCGACTTCCGTTTCACCGATACCCGTGGCAAAGAGCAGCACGTCGGCGTGCCGATCAGCCAGTTCAACGAAGAGAAATTTGAAGAAGGGCAGGCGTTTGACGGCTCGTCAATTGCCGGCTGGAAGGGCATTCAGGCCTCCGACATGCTGCTGATTCCGGATCCGGCATCGGCCTATATCGACCCGTTCTATGATGAAACCACGCTGGTTCTGACGTGTGACGTTGTCGAGCCGACCGATGGCAAGGGTTACGATCGTGACCCGCGTTCGATCGCCAAGCGCGCCGAAGCCTACCTAAAGAGTTCAGGCATCGGCGATACGGCCTTCTTTGGTCCGGAACCGGAATTCTTCATTTTTGATTCGGTTGAGTGGAAGACCGACATGTCGGGCACCTTCGTGAAGATTTTTTCGGAAGAAGCGGCCTGGTCGTCCGATGCCAAGATCGAAGGTGGTAACACCGGCCACCGTCCGGGCGTCAAGGGCGGCTATTTCCCGGTCGCGCCTGTGGATAGCTTCAACGATATCCGTACCGCCATGTGTAACGCCATGGAAGCCTGCGGTGTTGAGGTCGAGGTGCACCATCACGAAGTGGCTACCGCCGGTCAGAACGAAATCGGTACCAAGTTCGATACCCTGGTGCGTCGCGCCGACAAGACCCAGGTACTGAAGTACGTGGTGCTGAACGTGGCACACCAGTATGGTAAGACGGCCACCTTCATGCCAAAGCCGATCGTGGGCGACAACGGTTCGGGCATGCACGTGCACCAGTCGATCTGGAAAGACGGCAAAAACCTGTTTGCCGGTGATCAGTACGCCGGCCTGTCGGAAACGGCGCTTTACTACATCGGCGGCATCATCAAACATGCCAAGGCTCTCAATGCCATCACCAACCCGGGCACGAACTCGTACAAGCGTCTGGTGCCGCATTATGAAGCTCCGGTGAAGCTGGCATACTCAGCCAAAAACCGTTCGGCCTCGATCCGGATCCCGTTCGTGGCTTCGACCAAGGCACGCCGTATCGAAACCCGTTTCCCGGATCCGATCGCTAACCCGTACCTGTGCTTTGCAGCCCTGCTGATGGCGGGTCTGGATGGTATCCAGAACAAGATCCACCCGGGCGATCCGGCGGATAAGAACCTGTACGATCTGCCGCCGGAAGAAGATGCGAAGATCCCGACGGTCTGTGCCAGCCTCGACGAGGCGCTGGACGCTTTGAAGGCTGATCACGAGTTTCTGACCCGTGGTGGCGTCTTCTCGAAGGATTGGATCGACTCGTTCATCGCGTTGAAGATGGAAGAAGTCAACCGGGTGCGCATGACCACACATCCAGTTGAGTTCGAGATGTACTACTCGTGCTAATCCGCCACAAATTGCAGAGCCCATAAAGGCGATCGCAAGCAATGAGGGACGGTTCGCCGTCCCTCTTTTGTTTCAAGCCCTACAGATGACATGAACGCAAAGGCGACCCCACTTCCAACCCCGACCCGGTATGCCGGGCTTGAGCTGCTGTCATCAGCCGCCGTTGTGCTGGATCGGTCTCAGAATATCGTTTATCTGAACCCGGCCGCGGAGAATCTGTTGCGCATCAGTCAGCGTGCCGCATTAGGCCGTGAGCTGTTCCAGGTGATCGGGGTGACGCCCGAGTTAGTCAGCGCCATCATGAAGTCATTGAGTAATAATTGGGGTTACAG
>JBDQLO010000033.1:0-7627 GCA_040262735.1 Fluviibacter sp. | reverse complement strand
TCGACCGTTTCCGCTACAAGGCCTCCAAGGCCCGTCAGGCGCAGAGTCGCCTGAAGATGCTCGAGCGGATGCAGAAGATCGCCCCTGCGCACGTGGATTCACCCTTCCGGTTCCACTTCGCCGAGCCGAAGAAGCAGCCACAGCATCTGCTCGGCCTGACCGACCCGAATCGTCATGGCCCGTGTGACCATGTGTTTACGCTACATGCCGAACTGGAAGGGCAGAAACTCGCGCCCATCTTCGATCGGCTGCTGGCGGGCTGGCGTGCGCAAGGCCACACCCTTGGCACCCTGGGTGATTACCACGCCACACTCGTTCATCAGATGCTGCCCATTCACCCCTTCGCCTGGGGCGAAATCTCAGGGCGATCCGGCGAGCTCATCGTGGATCAACCAACTTTGCGAACCTGAGGAGTCTTGTCATGACCATAGAACTTAATAAGAAGGTTCCGAACTTCATCGCCGAAGCCACCGATGGCACATTCAAGTTATCCGCCTTCGCTGGCAAAACACTGGTGCTGTACTTTTACCCGAAAGACAACACCCCGGGCTGTACCACCGAGGCTCAGCAGTTTAGTGCACTGAACAAAGATTTCGCCAAGGCCCACGCAGTCATTGTCGGCGTATCGCGCGACAGCCTCAAGTCGCATGAGAACTTTATCGCCAAGCAGGCGATTCCCTACAGCCTGATTTCTGACCCGGACGAAAGCGTCTGCGAACTCTTTGGCGTCATTAAGCTCAAAAATATGTATGGCAAACAGGTGCGTGGCATTGAACGCAGCACCTTTGTCATTGATGCCAAAGGCAAATTAGTGCAGGAGTGGCGTGGCGTCAAAGTACCGGGGCACGCCGCTGAAGTACTGGCTTTTGTGAAGTCTCTGGGCTAATCTGACCCTGTAGCAAGATGCCTCACGGCACCCTGAAGGTTCACCCCGTGGTAACCCTTTAACGACCTAGCGAGATCTCGATGGCAACCCGTAAACCTGCTAACCGCGCATCGGCATCGCAAACGCCCGCTGCGACCAAACTGTTCGTTTTGGATACCAACGTGCTGATGCACGATCCGACCAGCCTGTTCCGCTTTGAAGAGCACGATGTCTATGTGCCGATGATGACGCTGGAGGAACTGGACAACAACAAAAAGGGCATGTCGGAAATCGCCCGCAATGCCCGCCAAGTCACCCGCACACTGGATGATCTGGTCTCGCATGCTGGCGAACAAATCGACCATGGCATCCCGCTCACCGAGCCCTCCAAGGGCATGGCCACGGGTCGCCTCTTCCTGCAGACCGAGGCCATCAACACCCCGCTGCCACCGTCGCTGCCATCTTCTAAGTACGACAACCAGATCCTGGGCGTCATCCTCTTCCTGCAACTCAAGTTTCCGGGTCGTGCGGTCATTCTGGTATCTAAAGATATCAATATGCGCATCAAGGCGCGGGCGCTCGGTCTGCAGGCCGAAGACTACTTTAACGACAAAGTGCTCGAAGACACCGACCTGCTCTATGCGGGCTCGACTGAACTGCCGGCCAACTTCTGGGAAACCCACGGCACTGGCATGGAGTCGTGGAAAAAAGAATCACGCACGGGTTACCGTATCTCGGGACCGCTTTGCCGAGACTTCATGCTCAACGAGTTTGTCTACGATCAGAACGAGCCCCCCTTCGAAGCCATCGTTCGCGAAGTCAGCGGCAAAACCGCCGTACTTGAAACGCTGATTGACTACACACACCCCAAAAATGCCGTGTGGGGCATTACTGCGCGTAATCGCGAACAGAACTTCGCAATCAACCTGCTGATGGATCCGGAAATCGATTTCGTATCCCTACTCGGTCAGGCCGGTACCGGTAAAACTCTGCTCACACTTGCTGCCGCACTGACTCAGGTGCTGGATCAGAAACGTTACGCCGAAATCATCATGACCCGCGTCACGGTGCCAGTGGGTGAAGACATCGGTTTCCTGCCAGGCACCGAAGAAGAAAAGATGACTCCCTGGATGGGCGCCCTCGAAGACAACCTCGACGTACTGAACAAGAACGAAGACGATAGCGGCCCCTACGGCGGCGAATGGGGTCGCGCCGCAACCCGCGACCTCATTCGGTCACGCATCAAGGTCAAGAGCCTGAATTTCATGCGCGGTCGCACCTTTATCCAGAAATTCCTCATCATCGATGAAGCGCAGAACCTGACGCCCAAGCAGATGAAGACCCTGATCACCCGTGCCGGCCCCGGCACGAAGGTTGTCTGTCTGGGCAACATCGCCCAGATCGATACCCCGTATCTGACTGAGGGAAGCTCGGGTCTCACGTATGTCGTAGATCGCATGAAAGGCTGGCTGCACGCCGGCCACATTACCCTGCAACGCGGGGAACGTTCGCGTCTTGCCGACTTTGCCTCCGAGGTGCTTTAAGGCCGCATGAAACGACGCACTTTCCTGCTCGGAGGACTGCTGGTTTCCAGTACAGCCTTGGCCGCTCCCAAGAAAAAAACCGGGAACGGCACCGGCCTTAAAAAATCCGGCCGCAGCAGTGGGTTGCGTGCATCCTCAGCAGGCCCTGCACCCATCAAAGTACCCGCCAAGCTGGCGCCCGAACTGGCACTCAGCGGTGGCGTCTGGCGCCCTTACGAACTGACGATCGATGTATCGTCCAACAGCCACGACGGCGACGCCACCTTGTGGATACCGATTCCCATGGATACGCCCTGGCAACAAGTCACATCGGTCAAATGGTCTGGCGGCGGCAACGCTGGTATCCGCTTTGATCCCGCCAGCCAGTTGCATGCCTATGTAATCGAAGGCGGCTCATCCACGCCCAGCGTCACGCTAACCCTGCGGGTCGAAACCCGCACCCGCCAGTTTGACATCACCAAACGCGGTACCTTCTTTCATGAATCAGAAGAAGAACTCGATCGCAACGTGCGGGAAACCAGCTATCAAGGTACCAGCGCCGCCTTGCGTGGTTTGGCTGAAGATATTACGGGCCGCGTGATCGAACCACTGCCTCGCGCACGTGCCATCTACGACTGGGTGCTTGATAAGACCCTGGTGGGTAACTGTAACGCCTTTGCGGTGGCCATGCCGCCACGAACGGCTTGCCCTAACCCCAGGGGGGAAGACGTTGCCATTGCGTTTGTGAACCTCTGTCGTGCGCTCAACATTCCGGCGCGCGCTGTCTGGGGTCAAGTCATCGGCGAATCGCGGCTGAACCCAAAGCTGGGCGCCACGGGCAATGTCACGCAAGACCAACGCGTACGTGCCGAATTCCACACGCCCGGTTATGGCTGGATCCCTGTCGACCCGGGCGATGTTCTTCGTCTGCAACGACTGGAAAACCTCACAGCCACCGATAGCCGCTTAATGAATCTGAGAAAGAAGCTGTTTGGTTATTGGGAAATGAACTGGGTGGGATACGAATACGGCCCGGGGTTTACGCTGCCCGGTGGACCGGACACCGGCTTGCCCGGTCTAGCCACTCCCCTGGCTACGGTGGGCAGCCCCAGAAACGGCGGTGTGTCGGATGCCAGCGTACGCTACCGAATCGACACCAAACCGCTGGGCTAAGACATCAATCCCCAGTGCCGTAGGAAATGGTAAGAATCCATCATCCTGCTCGTACACCATAAAGCTGTAGCGCCGTTTGCCTGTCGTCTCATCCCTCAGCCAAGGAACCATCATGAACATTAAAACCACTACCCTTTATCTTTTTGCTCTCAGCGTGCTGGCCGGATGCGCCACCCCCACCGAGCTTCGGGGACGTCAAGTCACCTTTGCCGCATCCAGCCTGGCACCGAACGCGCAACAGACTCTGGCCTGTGTTGCCAAGGGTTGGGAACAGTCAACGCAACAACCGGTGAGTGTGTCGAAATTCGAGACGGGCTACACGGCCATCGCTCAATCAAAAACCTTGTTCGGCACCAACACCGACTTTGTCATCGACTCGGGCAATGCACGAACCGGTGGGGCTGTATTCCAATTGTGGTCGACGATGAGTAAAGATTCGACCGACAAGCTGATTGCCATCATTCAGCCCTGCCTCTGATCCGGCAGAGACCCACACAACCAGGCCAACCCTGTGCGGTTGGCCTTGTTAATTTAACTGTTGAGTTTGCCTGTGGCAGACACCGTGATTATGAGTTCTCGGGTTAATCTGTAAGTACGCATCAAAATCGTATCGGAATGTTGTTCAATGAAAACTAGAATTTACGCTTTTGTCGCACTCTCTCTGATGGTGTCGGGCGTCACAACTGCATGGGCGCAACTTCCCTCGCTGCTCCCCGGCAAGAGCCTGACACCTGCGACAGCCAACAGTGCTACGAAAGAGACAACCGTTGTTGTCGACATCAACAAAGAGCTCGCCGATGCACAGGCGCGCTTTCAGGAAGCGCAAACCTCGGCCAATAACTATCAATCCAAGCTAAGCCAGACCACTTTGCCGGCTGATACGCGTAGCGCGCTGCTCAAGCAATTTAATCAGCGCCAGACCCTATCTGATCGATATGCGCAACAAATCGAGTACCTCAAACTGCTGCAAAGCCTGGATCAGAAAATAACGGTTGCCAAACAAGAACAGGATAACTGGACACCACCGGCGGGCACGCCACCCTGGCCAGTGACAGAAGGCGACCAGATACGTTTTAGCATCATCAGTCTGGACAACCGCATTGCTCAGCTGAAACAGGACCTGGTTGCGCTAACCGATCAGATCACCACCTACGCGCGTGAAAAATCGGATGCCGAAGTACGTTTGCGCCAGATTCAGGAGTCCCTCGGCAAAGACCCTGCCAAACAAAGCGACAACGACCGGAAGACCCTGGACAACGCGCAACTCACGCTGGCTTTCAAGAGCGCCATCCTTTATCGGACAGATCTTGAAAGACGCCTTAAAGAGAAGCAATTCACGCTGCTTAATGTACAACGCGATACGCTGAGCAAGACCTGGAATTACTTTGATGGACGCTTCACCCTTTCGCCAGAGGTCTTGGCGACCGCCAAGGGAGAGATTCAGTTCATCATGGATCGAGATCGTGACCTGGAACTGAAAGCGCTCGCAAAATCCGAATCAGCGCTGGCCAGCCTGAACAAAGCCCAGGCCAATTACCAGACACTAGACACCAAGAAGGCCCCACCATCTCAATTGGCACAGGCCAAAGCCAATCTGGACATCGCCCAGGCGGTGGAATCCATGGCGCGTACCGAGGTAGACCGGTTACGTCAGCTTATTGAAATGGGAGGGTATGCCCAAAAAATATGGGATGCCCGCGCCGAACTCTATGCAGCGACACCGCCGAGTGCCGTTCGAGTTTCGGAGATGGCCGAATCGGTCAAGCTCGGGCTGACGCGCGTTGCGCAATCGCGCAGCACTCTGGCGCAAACCCTGACCAACAAGGAGCAAGAGGGCTTTGATCTTCGCGAAGCCCTTTTGTTTAGCAAAAACGATCTTGATCGAAAAGTCCTGGCCGCCAAGTTGCAAGCCGCTAACACCGAAGCCGATTCGATCAGGCTTGTTCAAACGGTCCTGGATAAGTTCGAACAATATTTACTTTTGCTGCAATCCGAACTGGGCGAACAAGCCAAACAAAAGTCCGCCAAAGAGCGTTTCATTAGTGTCTGGCAGCAATCGGTGAAGTTGGCGCAAAACATCTGGCAATACGAGTTATTTACCGTTGACGATGTCGTGATTGCCGATGGCAAAGAAATTAAAACCACGCGCAGCGTCACGGTAGGCAAGAGTGTCGGCGCACTCTCCTTGCTGCTGATTGGCTACATACTGCTTGCCTGGTTCATTCGTGCCGGGGTTTCCCTGGCAGAACGCCGAATGGGTTTAAAAACACCGACCGCAACGGTCATCCGGCGCTGGGCGACGCTCATTGCAACGGGCACTCTAATCATCATGAGCTTCAACCTTGTTCAAATTCCCTTGAGCGTATTTGCTTTTCTGGGGGGGGCCCTGGCGATTGGAGTGGGATTTGGTACGCAGAACATCCTAAAAAACCTCATCAGTGGCGCCATACTGCTGATCGAGCGCCCGATCCGGATGGGTGATTTCGTCGAGATTGATGGGATTCGCGGACGCGTCACATCAATCGGAATCCGGTTTTCAACCATTCATAGCTCGGATGGTATCGATACCCTGATTCCCAATAGCGAACTGGTCGAAAAGAAACTGACCAACTGGACTTTTAGCAATCCGGATATACGCCGGGAGATCCAGATTGGTATTACCTACGACGCTGACCCCACTCAAGTCATCCACCTGATTCAAGCTACCGCGACTGAGCATCCCGATGTCATGCCCAACCCTTCGCCCACGGTCATATTGAAGGAGTTTGGCGACAATGCCCTCATCTTTACCTTGCGCTATTGGGTTAGGGTAGGTTCAGGAACCGATGGCTCCAGGATTGACAGTGACCTGCGCCGTGACATTCTGGTGAAATTGAAATCCGCCAGCATCAACCTGCCCTATCCGCAGCGTGATGTGCACTTGTCTTCTGAAGAACCCCTGAAAGTCATTATTAACCCGCCAGCATCTCCGAATCATTAGGTCTATCTCGTTCATCATTTATTATGGCGCGGGTTGTAGCGACCGGTGAGCTCAGCATATTCCCCCGAAAAACGATGCAGTCGAAGAGTGTACAGCCCTGAAATGGGTGGCGTGCGCTAACGAACTCAACGCCTATGGCTATGCCCGTGGATACGGCGCTGCCATTCTGAGCACTACATATGGCGTTGGCGAGCTCAGCGCACTGAATGGCGTGATGGGGTCTTCGGCAATTTTGAACAGCTATCGGCAGCCGCGTGCTGCGTGGCGACCGTGTTGACCCCTGCTAATGCGATCAACGAAATTGAGCGCGTATTGGGTTTCGTCTATCTCAATGGTGGCCCTTGCATCGCCCTTGAGATTGCTGCGGGCATTATGAGCAACCCAAGCCGGGTGATCAAACACTCAAAGCATTGATTGATGCAGATGAGGTTGTCGCTATCAAGTGCGACGGCTGTGTTACGGAGTATTCTCTAACGGCCCATGGCATCAGAACCTGCAGGGCTTTCAACTTCGAGAATTAGTGATCGAACAACTTAGATCATCGGTAAGTAGGCAATGATGATCTAAGGCGTACCTTCAAGCACCCATTAGCGCCGAGGCAATTCGTCCGTAGCCCCCCCCCCCAAGAGAGAGAGTTCTCTTGCTCTGGGCTCGCAAACAGCCTTCCTAGAGGGATTTCCAGGCATGCACACAGTTTTGCGAGCACTTCCAGGGTCGGATTAGCAATTTCTCGTTCAATCTTGCTCACCAGCGTGCGATCGACCTCCGCCTCAAAGCCCAGCTTTTCCTGAGCCAGGCCCCGGATTGCGCGTAATTCACGAATGTTCATCGCCAACAGCCTTCTGGCATGCGCAAAATGATCGACAGACATCAAACTCCCCCAGCGGCAGGCCTGCAATAGCCTAATGTTTATAAGTTACCTTTATTAGAATACTACGCCAATTGTCTATCCACGGACTATGAGCCACGGACTTTGGGCCACGGCAAATGCACCGAAGACATCTCCATAAAGAAATAACAAACTCCTTTTTGTTTTAACAACGCCTGCTAGTGAATCAATCACAGGGCAAACAAGGGAAATGTTAT
>JBDQLO010000032.1:0-7737 GCA_040262735.1 Fluviibacter sp. | reverse complement strand
CTTTGATGCCATTTTGCTTGACGCACCCTGCTCCGGTTCTGGGGTGGCTGGTCGGCATCCTGATGCCAAGTGGTTGCGTCGTGATGACGATGTTTATGCGCTGTCACGCACGCAGAAACAATTATTGAATGCCCTCTGGCCACTCCTTAAAACAGGTGGCAAGTTGCTCTACGGCACATGCTCGGTTTTCGCGCAGGAAAACAACCAGCAGATTGCCGCCTTCGTCGCGCGAATGCCCGACGCACGCCTGGTCAGTGAAACCCATCTGTTGCCCGATGCACGACACGATGGTTTTTACTACGCGTTGTTACACAAGGTGCCGGCATGAATCTGCAGTTAGGGCGCGCCATGTTGAGCGGATTTCTTGCCGTGTGGCTGAGCATGCAAAGTATGTCGTTAGCCGCGGCGAGTGCAGACGTCCGTGCACCAGGGATCGTTCAGACTGAAGAGGCTGTCGTACTGACGGGCAATTTTTCGTTGACGCTGACGCCAGCGCTCATTGATGCCGTCAATCATGGCATACCGCTGGTGTTTCAGATGGAAGCCGAACTCATGCGCGCGCGCTGGTACTGGATCGATGAAATCGTTTACCGGGCACGCGTCGATCGTCGTCTGACCTACAACGCGCTGGTGCGCAATTACCGGGTCAGCGACGCCACGGGTGGCCGTAATTTCATGAAGCTGGAAGATGCGGTGGCCTATATTGCACGCCCCGCCGAGTGGCGTTTGCCCCCCGAGCAGGCGAAGACGGGCGACGCTATTGAGGTCGCCATCCGATTCCGCCTAGATCCGACCTTTCTGCCCAAGCCATTCCAGGTGGTCTCGTTCGGTGATCGGGATTGGCGCATTGACAGCGACTGGCGCAGTTATCGTTTGACGATACCTGCTGCCACCGGAGCCAAGTGATGCGTCTGGCGATGTTGATCATGACCCTGGTCTCAGTAGCGCTGCTGTTTCTACTGACGCAGGCGTCGGCCAATACCGATTTTTTTGCACGCCACTATTTCTGGCTGGTTGGCCTCAATGTAGCGCTGGGTTTGGCGATGGCGGCAGTGATTGGTGTGCAGCTATACCGGCTCTGGCGGGATCATCGCGAACAGATTTTTGGTGCCCGTTTGAAGTTTCGCCTGATGTTGATGCTGGCGCTGATGGCCCTGGTGCCAGGGGCGCTCATCTACGCCGTATCGGTACAGTTCGTTACGCGCAGTATCGAAAGCTGGTTTGATGTGCGTGTGGAGCAGGCACTGGAAGCGGGGTTGAGTCTTGGACGTGACGCGTTAGAAGGCGTAACGGCAGGACTGGTGGCGACAACGCGCGATGCATCCGTAGCGATTGCTCAGCGCGGCAACGATGCTGTGCCGCCCGTCTTGGACAAGCTTAAAAAAGTGACGGGTGCGCAGACAACTGCGTTGTTGCAAATTGTCGGTAACCGGATTGTTGTGCTGGATTCGTCAGAAAAGAAAAGCGAACAGTGGGTGCCGCCGTTGCCAGTTCAAATAGACGCTGCCCGCAACGATGGCGCTTTTTCGTCGATCGAAGCCGATAGTACTGGTCAACCTGTGCTGAGGGCAATCGTGATGCTGCCCGGAGAGGAGCGGCAGAACAGCCCCCGCTTGCTGGAAGTGACCATGCCGGTTCCTGAAAAGTTAGCCACAGATTCAGAAGCCGTACAAACGGTCTACCGTGAATACCGTGAATTGGAATTAGCACGCGAGGGACTTACCCGCCTCTACGCGATCACCCTGACGCTGACCCTGCTGCTGGCGCTGGCCGCCGCTTTTGCGGCTGCCTTCATTCTGGCGCGACGGTTTACCGCGCCGTTGACCATTCTGGCAGAGGGCACGCAAGCGGTGGCCGCCGGTGATTTTTCGCCGAAACAAATTGTGGTGAGCAATGATGAGTTGGGAATTCTAACGCAGTCATTTAACCGAATGACGTATCAATTACGTGAAGCACATACCGAAACCGAGCGGCACCGCGCCGATCTGGAACGCGCGCGAGCCTATCTGCAAGAGGTGCTGGATAATCTGTCGGCCGGGGTTCTGGCCTTTGATCGTCGCTTCGTTCTCAAAGCCGTCAATGGTGCAGCACATACCTTGCTCAAGGAAGACTGGGTCGGACTGCTCTCAGAGCCTTTAGAGGCCTGGCCTCGGCAGGAACAGTTGGCGCGGACGATTCGTGACGGCTTTGCGCAGCATGCGGATGCAGACTGGCAGATTGAGGTTGAGCGTGTTTTGCCCGATGGCCGCAAACAGCAGTTGATGGTTCATGGCTCGGAACTGCCAGAGCAATCCGGTGGTGGTTATGTGGTCGTCTTTGATGACATTACCGAACTCATCAAAGCGCAGCGTGCCACCGCCTGGGGCGAAGTAGCGCGTCGACTGGCTCACGAAATCAAGAACCCACTCACGCCGATCCAGCTGGCTGCTGAGCGCATGGAGCACAAGCTCGCTGCCCAGTTAAACGATCATGATGCCGATGTGCTGCAGCGATCAACGCGGACCATCGTCAATCAGGTCCAGGCAATGAAGCACATGGTCGACAGCTTCCGTGATTATGCGCGACTGCCCCCAGCGCACCTGGTAAATTTGGATCTTAATGAGCTGTTGCGCGAACTTTTGGTTTTGTATGAAGCTTCGCCGACCCCGATTCGCGCAACGCTCGCAGCATCTCTGCCTAACGTCAAGGGAGATCCAACACAGCTGCGGCAGATTATTCATAACCTCATTCGTAACGCACAGGATGCGACCGAGGCTCGGGTTGATCTGTGGATCAGCCTTGAAACGCGTGCACTGGGGTCTCAGCAGGTAGCCCTGGTGATTGCCGACTCGGGCCCGGGCTTTCCTGCCGAGATCATGGCCAACGCCTTTGAGCCCTACGTCACGACCAAGCCGAAGGGTACTGGTCTGGGTTTGCCGATCGTCAAGAAAATCATTGAAGAACATGGCGGAAGAATTTCACTCGCCAATCGCCCGGAGGGCGGCGCAGAAGTCCGTATTCTGTTTCAGGTAGCTAAGGCAGATACATCGTTGAATAACCCAGACACTGAGAAGTCGGTAGGAGCCTGATATGGCAGACATACTGGTAGTAGATGACGAAGTTGGTATCCGTGAATTGCTCTCGGAGATTCTTGCAGACGAGGGGCATAGCGTGATGCTGGCCGAGAATGCGACAAGAGCGCGCGAATTCCGAAGCAGCCGTCGTCCGGATCTGGTGTTGCTCGATATCTGGATGCCGGATGCAGACGGAATTTCGTTGTTGAAAGAATGGTCGTCGAATGGTCTGTTGACCATGCCGGTTGTCATGATGTCCGGCCATGGCACGATCGACACGGCCGTGGAGGCAACCCGTATTGGTGCTGTCGATTTTCTGGAAAAACCGATCGCACTACAAAAGCTACTGGCTACGGTCAAGAAATGTCTGAAGCCCGATGCCTCGGCAACCCGTCAGCACTATGCTGTTGACTCACTGTTGCAGATAGGGTTGCTCAAGAAATTTGCGCAGCGCATCGCGCAATCAGCGAAGCATTCGCCCATCCTGTTTTTACGCGGCGCCCAGGGCCTGATCGCTGAGGTGGGCGCGCGTAGTTTGCTTGCCCCCCATGCACCCTGGCTCAATCTCTCGCAGGAAAGTCGCGCGATCACGCAAGAAATGCTGGAACAGAACGCGGGTGGGGTGCTCTTCCTGCCAGAGCTTTACGGTGCCGGACGTATGGCACAGATGAATCTGACTTTTGTCCTAGAACGGCTGAGCAAATACCGGCTAACCCTGGTGGTTGCCAGCGCCTACCCAACCGAGTCGGTTATTGACAGCGGTGTTGATACGGCGCTAGTCGCACGCCTGAGCGATGTGTGGGTCGGTTTGCCTTCGCTATCAGAATCGATCAATGATATGCCGGAATTGTTGCCTGCCCTGCTAACGCTGCTTTGTGAGCAGGGCAACATACCGCACCGTTACATGGCGCCGGATGCGCTGAACGTGTTACGCCAGAAGGCTTGGTCAGGTACCGATGGTGGTTGGAGTTCGCTGCTGGGTACCCTCAAGAATCTGGCGCTCAACGCACTGGACGAAACGATCAGTCGTCAGGATGTAGATGGCCTGTTACAAAGCGATGAGGTCATGGGTGACCCCCAGAGTGTTGATGACAGCGAAGGATCTTTATCCGTTTTTTATGCAATGCCGCTCAAAGAAGCCCGCGATGCATTCGAGCGACTTTATTTGACGCACCATATCGCACGCAGCAATGGCAATATGACGCGCGTTGCCGAGCAAAGCGGTTTGGAGCGAACACACCTCTATCGTAAATTCAAGCAACTCGGCATCGCACTAGATCGTAAAGACGGAGCCGGCAATAGCACTACCTGAAATCATCTAGCTACCCAATTAATTCAAATTCGCTGAGTGGAGTTTTTGTGAGTCGTCCTCGTAATGATCTGTTCCTTCGTGCCCTGTTCAAAGAGCCCACCGAGACAACCCCCGTATGGCTGATGCGCCAGGCCGGTCGTTATCTGCCGGAGTATCGTGAAACCCGAAAACGTGCCGGTAGCTTCCTTGGTCTCTGCAAGAATCCGGCTTATGCCTGTGAGGTCACGCTGCAGCCGCTGGCGCGTTATGACCTGGATGCTGCGATTTTGTTTTCGGACATTCTGACCGTGCCGGATGCGATGGGTCTGGGGTTGTACTTCTCAGAAGGCGAAGGACCAAAATTTGAACGACCGCTCCGTGATGAATGGGAGATTCGTAATCTGTGCGTGCCGGATCCACACGACCAACTGCGTTATGTGGTCGATGCGGTTGCCGAGATTCGCAAGGCGCTGGACAACAGCGTGCCGCTGATCGGCTTTTCGGGGAGCCCCTGGACACTGGCTTGCTATATGGTCGAAGGCGGTGCATCCGATGATTACGCGCGCATCAAAACCATGCTCTATGATCGCCCGGATTTAATGCATCAAATTCTGGAAGTCACGACCGAATCGGTGATCCAGTATCTGAATGCCCAGATCGAATCCGGTGCACAGGCTGTCATGATTTTTGATTCCTGGGGCGGTACCCTGGCGGAAGCGGCGTTTCACGAATTTTCATTGAACTATATGAAGCGTATTGTCGCCAGCCTGCATAAAACGTGGCACGGGGAGCGCATCCCATCCATTGTATTTACCAAGGGCGGCGGCCTCTGGCTGGAGGCCCTGGCCGATACGGGAGCAGACGGCCTGGGTCTGGACTGGACCATTGATATCGGCAAGGCGCGAGCCCGAGTCGGTGATCGTGTCGCGCTTCAAGGCAACCTGGACCCGACGATTCTGCGGGCGGGCCCGGAGGCAGTGGCGCGCGAAGCTGAAAAAGTGATGCGCAGTTTCGGTTTCGCCGATACGGGCCATGTTTTTAACCTCGGTCATGGGATCTCGCAATTCACGCCGCCGGAGCATGTTTCGGTGTTGGTGGATACCGTGCACGCGGTCGGTCGCGCTATGCGTGCCGGCCGTTGATTTTTTGCGAAAGCCTTTGCTCCGATGGCATCGGCATAATCTGAGTGTAAGGTCGCCCTGTGGCCGGTTTCATCCTGTCAAGACGCCCGATTCGGGTTGTTTACCCACAAAGTTATCCACAATGTGGAAAACCGGGTTTATCTATACGTAACAACGGGTTAATGGTTTGTGCGGAGAACGCCGGTAAGAAATATCCTCTAACAGGGGTTTGCCAGTGACGCTGCAGATTGCCCTTGAAAATCCGCAGGTTATGAAGCGGTTGCGCGTTGCGATTGATGCGCCGCTGGCGGCCAGTTTTGACTATCTGGCACCGGCCGATGTCACCGCCGCCGATGTGGGTTACCGGGTTGTTGTTCCCTTTGGATCCGGACGGCGGGTTGGCCTGATTCTTGCGGTATTGGCCTTGCACGACGAGAGCGATCCACACGCGCCAGATCCGGCAAAACTGAAGTTCGCAGAAACGGTGTTGCGTGATTTGCCGCCCGTACCCCAGGATTGGGTAGACCTCTGTCTCTTTGCGGCGAGTTATTACCAGGCCGCACCCGGTGAGGCACTGCTGCAAGCAATTCCGACCGGATTGCGTAAACCCGATCCCGTCAAACGTCGTGCAATTAAAACCCCATCGGTGACAGCCGATGCCGTTGTGACGCGCCCGACGCTTACCACGGGTCAATCCGCTGTCCTTTCAGATCTGCTCCCCCGGATGCAGGGGTATTCGGCCAACCTGCTCTTTGGTGTCACGGGCTCCGGCAAGACCGAGGTTTATCTGCGTGTAATCGAAGCAGCGTTGGCTGCGGGCCAGCAGGTGCTCGTGCTGGTCCCCGAAATCAATCTGACGCCCCTCCTCGAAGCGCGGGTAGCGCAACGCTTTCCGAGCGTCCCTGTTGTCAGCCTGCATAGTGAGGTGACCGAAGCGGCGCGTGCCCGATACTTTGCGGCAGCACTGACCGGTGACGCCCGCATCGTGATCGGCACACGGCTCGCGGTCTTTACGCCGATGCCCGATCTGGGTCTGATCATTGTCGACGAAGAGCATGATCCGGCGTACAAACAATTGGAAGGCATGCGATATCACGCACGTGACCTGGCCGTATGGCGCGCAAGGCAATGCCAGATACCGATTGTGTTGGGCTCGGCAACGCCATCGCCGGAAAGCTGGTCGAACGTGCAGAGTGGACGCTATCAGCGTCTGGATTTGCCCGAACGGGCGCATGCGGATGCCGCGCTTCCCACAGTGACCTTACTGGATACACGTCGCCTCACGTTAGACGAAGGCATGTCGCCAGCGCTGCTTGACGAGTTGGCGCAGGGCTTGGCCGCAGGCGAACAGAGCCTGCTCTTTATCAATCGTCGTGGCTATGCGCCGGTACTCTCCTGTACGGCATGCGGTTGGGTATCCAATTGCCGGCGCTGTGCTGCGCATCGCGTGGTGCATCGACTGGATCGCACGTTGCGTTGTCACCACTGTGGCGATACCTCACCCATTCCCAAGCAATGCCCCGATTGCGGCAATGCTGATTTGCGCCCGGTAGGCCGGGGTACACAACGGATTGAAGAAGCCTTGCAGAAACACTTTCCGCAAGCGCGGATACTGCGCGTTGATCGCGACGTCGCAACCACACGTAAACAATGGGAAACGCTGGAAGCGCAGATCCGGTCGCGTGATGTCGATATTCTGGTGGGCACGCAGATGCTGGCAAAAGGCCATGATTTTCCCGCGCTGACGCGCGTATGCGTTGTCGGCGCCGATGCAGGGTTGTTCGCGGCCGACTGGCGCGCCCCCGAACGGTTGTTTGCCCAATTGATGCAAGTGGCCGGTCGCGCCGGCCGTGCGGCACATCCGGGACGCGTGATTGTGCAGACCGAGCACCCGGAACATCCGCTTTACCAGTGTTTGTTACGGCATGATGTGCCGGCATTTCTGGAATTGGAGCTGACCGAACGACAGCGCGCTGGCTTTCCGCCCTACGCGTCACAAGCCATTGTGCGCGCCGAGGCCAAACAATTAGAAACGGTTCTGGCGTTTCTCAAACAGATCCGAACGCTGGTGTCCGCCGAGTCGCATCCCGAAGTTTTTATATATGATCCGGTGCCGATGCGAATGGTTAAACTGGCCGGCCGTGAGCGTGCGCAGCTGCTGATTGAATCGCCCAGCCGGATAGCGCTACAGAATTTTCTTAATGACTGGTTGCCGCGAATTAGTGCCGGCCGGGGTATGACACGGGGCGCAGCGCCTGGCGGGGTACGCTGG
>JBDQLO010000031.1:0-7938 GCA_040262735.1 Fluviibacter sp. | reverse complement strand
CGCCTCGGCCATGCGGGGCGTTTCGTCAAGGGCGACAACGATCAGCTGAAGATCTGCTTGTGCACAGGCGTCTGCCAGCACGGCCATGCCGCCCGGCGTCAAATGATAGACGCCCGCTCGCTCGTAGTCGGCGAGCAGGCGGGCGAAGGCGGCAGGGTTCACGGAGGGTGGGCGACCAGAGCTTGCCCCGCCGCTAGGCGGGTGACTTGGCGTCAGTCACGACCGGTTGACGCAAACGGATGTGCAGTTCGCGCAGTTGCTTTTCGTCCACGGGCGACGGCGCATCGGTGAGCAGGCACTGGGCGCGTTGCGTCTTCGGGAAGGCGATCACATCACGGATCGATTCGGCACCCGTCATCATCGTGACAATACGATCAAGACCAAAGGCCAGACCGCCGTGCGGCGGCGCGCCGTATTTCAGGGCGTCGAGCAGGAAACCGAACTTGAGTTTTTGTTCTTCCTCGCCAATACCGAGGGCACTGAAGACTTTTTCCTGAACATCGGCCCGGTGGATACGCACCGAGCCGCCGCCAATTTCCCAGCCGTTCAGGGCAATGTCGTAAGCCTTGGCCAGGCACTTGCCGGGATCGCGGGCGAGCAGATCGATGTGGGCGTCTTTCGGGCTGGTAAAGGGGTGGTGGCAGGCATTCCAGCGCTTCGCTTCGTCGTCGTATTCGAACATCGGGAAGTCGACAATCCAGATCGGTGCCCAGACCGTGCCGTTCATGAAGTTCTTTTCGTGACCAATCTTGACGCGGAGGGCGCCCAGTGCGTCGTTCACGATCTTGGTCGTGTCTGCACCGAAGAAAATCAGATCCCCATTCTGGGCGCCAGTCCGTTCCAGAATGGTTTTCAGTGCTGTTTCATGCAGGTTTTTCACGATCGGCGATTGCAAACCGATCTCGTTGGGTTGCGATGCGTCGTTGACTTTGATGTAGGCCAGACCCTTGGCACCGTAGATGCCGACGAATTTAGTGTATTCGTCGATCTCGCCACGGGTCAGGGAGGCACCGCCCGGGATCCGCATGGCGGCGACACGGCCGCCGGTGGTGGCCGGACCGCTAAACACCTTGAAAGCGACATCGGCAACGATATCAGTGACGTCGGTCAGCTCCAGCGTCACGCGCATATCAGGTTTGTCCGAGCCGAAGCGCGCCATGGCTTCAGCATAAGCCATGCGCGGGAACGGGTTTGGTAGGTTCACATCCAGCGCATCTTTGAAGACATAACGGATCAGGCCTTCCATGAGCGCCATGATTTCTTCTTCGCTCAGGAACGAGGTTTCGATATCGACCTGGGTAAATTCAGGTTGGCGATCGGCCCGCAGATCTTCGTCGCGGAAACATTTAACGATCTGGTAGTAGCGGTCGAATCCGGCCACCATCAGCAGCTGTTTGAAGAGCTGTGGCGACTGTGGCAGCGCGAAGAACTGGCCGTCATGGACGCGCGATGGCACCAGATAGTCACGGGCACCTTCCGGCGTCGACTTGGTGAGCATCGGCGTTTCGATGTCGATAAAGCCATGGTCGTCTAGGTAGCGACGAAACGCGCGGGCCACGCGATAGCGCAGTTGCAGATTCTTCTGCATGGCGGGTCGCCGCAGATCCATCACGCGGTGGGTCAGGCGCACCGTTTCCGACAGATGTTCGTCATCCACCTGAAACGGCGGCGTCACCGACGGATTCAGGACTTCGATCTCGTGGCAGAGCACTTCAATGGCACCAGAGGCCAGCGTGGTGTTTTCGGTGCCGGCTGGGCGCGGGCGCACTTTACCGGTGATCTTGAGGCAGAACTCGCCGCGAACCGACTCGGCAATCTGAAACATCTCCGGGCGATCCGGATCACACACTACCTGGGCAAGACCACTGCGGTCGCGCAGATCGATGAAGATCACCCCACCGTGGTCGCGGCGACGATGCGCCCAACCGCAAAGGGTAACAATCTGGTCATTGAGCGTAGGGTTGAGATCGCTGCAGTAGTGAGTACGCATGGGAGTGCTTGCTTTTCTTAGGGTGGAAATCAGTCGCCGGCGTAGGTGTCGGCGCGCTTGAGGGTGGCTTCGGCGGAAACGGTTTGCGGGGTTTTGACAGGTAGGGCAGCGGGCACCACCACCCCCATCGAGATGAGGTACTTGAGCGCATCTTCAACCGACATATCGAGTTCAATGACATCGGCCTTGGGTACCATCAGGAAAAACCCCGAGGTTGGATTGGGTGTCGTCGGCACATACAGGCTGACCATCTCGTCGCCCAGATGACCGGCAATTTCACCGCCGGGCGTGCCGGTCAGGAATCCGATCGTCCAGCTACGCTGGCGTGGATATTGCACCAGGACAGCTTGTCGGAACGCCTGGCCCGAGGGCGAGAAGACGGTATCGGAAATCTGTTTGACGCTTTGATAAACGGAACGCACTACCGGGATGCGATGCAACAACGCTTCCCACCAGCGCACGAGACGCTGGCCGATAAAGTTGGCTGTCAGCAGGCCGGTGACGAAAACGATCACCAGCGTCATCAAAGCACCCAGGCCCGGTATATGAACACCGAGCAGGTTACGCGGCTGCCACTCGTTGGGCAGAAGCATGATTGACTGATCCATCATGCCCAGAATGAACGACAACACCCAGATCGTAATGCCGAGGGGGGCCCAGATGAGCAATCCGGTAATGAAGTAGCGTTTCACGATGGGGTATAGACAGGCTGTCGCTGGGTGGAATTCGTCAAACCCTTGATTATAGCGGACGGGAGCCGAATCTGGGGGCGCATAGGCCGGTCTTTTCGGGGGGGCTGTGGTCGTATTTCAGAGGACTGAGCCGAGTTGGAAGATCGGCAAATACATGGCGATGACCATGCCACCGATGAGACTTCCCAGTACGATCATCAGCAGCGGCTCCATCAGGGTGCCGAGTTGTGAGACCGCCTCATTGACTTCACGGTCGTAGATATCGGCTACTTTGTTCAGCATCTCGTCCAGGGTGCCTGATTCTTCACCAATGCCAACCATCTGAACCAAGAGCGGCGAGAACACGCTTTGTCGGGCAAGCGCACGGGAGAGTTTGTCTCCCTGGCTGACCTTCTGGCACAGCACTTCGCTGGCCTGCCGAAATAAGCGATTGTCTGTCGCGTTGCCCGCTGGGGTGAGCGTATCTAACAACGGAATGCCTGCACCGTAGAGACTGGCAAGGGTCCGGCTCCAGCGCGCCAGGGCGGCGCGACGAAACAGCGAGCCAAATACGGGCAAAGCCAATAGCCAACGGTCGGTCGTTTCTTGCCCGCGCACCTGGGCGCGCCATAGGCGCACAAGACCGGTGGTGATGGCCGATAAGGCCACAGCCAGCGCAAGACCATAGTCGCGTAGCGCTGCCGAGCCATCGATGATGATTCGCGTGGGTAGCGGTAAGGCCGCGCCGAAGCTGCTGAAACTTGTCTCAAAAGCCGGCACTGCATAGACCAGCATCAGCACCGTCACGATCACCGCAACCGAAAGTATGGCGATCGGGTAGGTCAGCGCACCGCGCAACTTGCTGCGGATTGCCAGCATCTTTTCCTGATAATCCGCAATGCGCGCCAGCATCACATCAAGAAGGCCGGATTGTTCACCAGCGGCAACCAGCGTGCAGGTGAGTTCATCAAAATTGGCGGGATGGCGCGCCAGCGCGGTGGCCAGCGAAGAACCCGTTTGTAGATCGGTACGAATTTGCAACAAGAGCTGGGTGGCTTCAGGCTGCTCCTGGCTGCGGGCAATAATGTCGAGCGCAGACAGGATGGGCACCCCGGACCGGATGAGGGTCGCAAGCTGTCTGAGTAAAAACGCAATCGTCTTGGGGGACAAGCGTGTTGCGCGACGTCGACTTCGACTGACATGCTTTGGTGTGATGCCTTGTTGGCGCAGCGACATCCGGGCGCGTACTTCGCTGGCGGCCACTAACTCCCCCGACAAGTCGGCACCATCCGTACCAATGCCCGACCATTTGAATCGAACTGTTTTGAGTGATGCACTTTTGTCCACCATGGCATCACCAGGCGTCGGTCGCCGCGAGCACTTCAGCAAGTGATGTATCGCCCGTCATCACCTTTGCCAGGCCAGCTTGGCGCAAATCCATCAGGCCTTCGCTGCGGGCTTGTGTTGCCATGTCGAGCGTACTGCCATCGGCCAGGATGACGCGTTGCATCGCCTGGCTCACGGGGAGTACCTCGAAAAGCCCGAGACGGCCCTTGTAGCCGGTTTGTCCACAATGTTTGCAGCCGACCGGACGATAGAGTTGCCACACATGATTGCGGTGCTGTTGTATGTCGTCATCGCTGAAGCCGGCGGATCGGAGCGCCAGGTCGTTGATGTCAGTTTCGGGGGCTTTGCAACGGCACAGACGGCGGACCAGCCGCTGCGCGATGATCAGCAGCACACTGCCCGCCACATTGAATGCAGGCAGCCCCAGCTGACGTAAACGTTCCAGGCTGGCTGGCGCAGAGCGCGTATGCAGCGTCGAGAGCAGAAGGTGACCAGTCTGTGCCGCTTTAACGGCGGTATCCGCGGTTTCGAAATCGCGAATTTCGCCGATCATCAGGATGTCAGGGTCCTGCCGCATGAATGCCCGTAACGCGACAGCGAAGGTCATACCGGTACGTTCGTCGATATTCACCTGATTGATGCCGGTCACTGGAATCTCAACCGGATCTTCGGCCGTCGATATATTCACTCCGGTTTGGTTGAGTTCATTCAGACACGCATAGAGTGAAACCGTCTTACCGGAACCTGTGGGTCCCGTTACCAGAATCATGCCGCTGGGTTGTCGGATGGCGTGAACCAGTTGGGCGCGTTGGGTCTCGCTCATCCCCAGCTGATCGGTGCTGAGCCGGGCATTCTGTCGATCCAGGATGCGCAGCACGATCTTTTCGCCATAGAGGGTGGGTAGCGTACTGATCCGAAAATCGACCGGTTGCCCCTGATCGGTATCGATCCGCATCTGGCCATCCTGTGGCAACCGTTTTTCGGCGATGTTTAGTCGCGAAAGCACCTTTAAGCGCGAGGCCAGCATGTCGCGGATTTCGGGGGGTGGCGTTTCTGCCTCCTGAAGCAGGCCATCAATGCGAAACCGAATCCGGTAGTTGGCTTCAAACGGTTCAAAGTGCACATCTGAGGCGTCACGCTCGACCGCTTCGGAGAGGATCTGTTGCAAAAACCTGACTGCGGGAGCGTCATCGATGGTCGTACTTTCAGCAACAGACGTTGCCTTGATCGCATCGCTCAACACGCCGGGTGGGGGTAAGGTCTTTAGCCGTTCAACGGTCGCAGCCAGAAGCTGGCAGTCTGCCACCTGGGGTTCAATGCCAAGGCTCGACTGGAATCGTGCCAGATTAATCAGCGCATCATCCGTTGGGTCTGCCATAGCCAACAGGAGTTGCTGACCATGCTGGGCAATAGGCAGATAGCGTGGGTCCTGATATAGGGCAGGTGACAACCCGTGGATTGGCTGTGCTGCCTCGAGCTGAAAAGCATCCAGGCGGCCAAAGCCGAAGGTTTGAGCAATAAAATTGGCGATCTCGTCGCTACCCATGAAGCCCGCCTGGATCAGCTCCAGGGGCAGACTGGTGTTTTTTTGAGCGCATCGAGTCTGGCAACGCGCCATCTCACTGGCTGAAACCCGCCCGCTATCGATTAACGCGCGGGCGAGGGCATTCATAGGCTACGGTCGAGTAAAACTTCCAATACAAATCGGCTTCCCACGTAGGCCAGCAGCAACGAGACAAATCCGGCAATCGTCCAGCCGGTAGCCCTGCGGCCGCGCCAACCGCGCAAGTGGCGGCCAAGCAGCAGCGCACCGAAAATAAGCCAGGAAAGAACGGCAAAAATGGTCTTGTGGTCACCGCGAATCCACTGGCCATAAAACTGTTCGGTGATCAGCACCCCGGTCGCCAGTGATCCAGTCAGAAGAAGAAATGCAATTGCCAGCATACGGAACAGCAGATTTTCCATACGCAGCAGCGGTGGGAAGTGGCGTTCGGCCGCCAGCCGCTGCGGGTGGTGCAGATCGCGTTCGGCAACCCACAGCAGGCAGGCTTGTAGCGTTGCCAGCAAAAACGCGCCGTAGGCCAGCATCGCCAGAATGAAGTGCACACGAAACAGCAGCGAATCAATGTGTACCAACGGATGGTCAGCCGGAAAAATCAAAGGCAACAGCACACCGGCAGCCGTTGTTGGAAGAATAAGCGCCAGTAAACCGCGTTGACGGTGGGCGAGGCTTTCAAAGCCATGCAGCACGACGGCCAGCCAGAGAATGACCGAGATCGCCAGGGCAAAAGAAAAACGCACGGTGCCACCGCCAAACATATCGAAATACAGGCCGCCGGCATGGGTCGCCAAGGCAAAACCAAGCAAAGGCGGGGCCACGCCTGCCGTTGGTTTGATGTCTTGTTTTTTAGCGTTGCCCAGGGTGGCCTGTGCCAGGCGAGAGCCCGATTGGCTCGCTACCTGACGCAGCACCTGCCAGCTCAGAAACCCATAGGCCAGGGCCGCAACCGCAGTGAGTAAACTGGCCAGAGAAACGGGAAATAGAAAGGGAAGGGATACAATCGGGGACATAGCCCCATTTATAACACGGGGGCTGAACGAATATTCAAGGCGAACCATTTAGACCCATGCTTGAAAACCTGACCCAACGACTCAGCCGAGTCATGAAAACCATGCGTGGCGAAGCCCGCATGACCGAAGCCAATATTGGCGATGCGCTTCGCGAAGTCCGTATGGCGCTGCTGGAAGCGGACGTGGCCTTACCCGTTGTGAAAGATTTTGTCGCCCAAGTCAAAGAAAAGGCGCTCGGTGAGTCAGTGGTGGGATCGCTGACCCCGGGACAGGCCTTTGTTGGGGTCGTTCATGAGCAGCTCAAGCAGTTAATGGGCGAGGCGCAGGCCCCGCTGGCGTTGAACCAGCAGCCGCCAGCAATTATTTTGATGGCCGGTCTGCAGGGGGCGGGTAAAACCACCACGGTCGGTAAATTGGCGCGTTGGCTCAAACAGCATCATAAAAAGAAGGTCATGGTTGTGTCCTGCGACGTCTATCGTCCGGCAGCGATTGAACAGCTTCAGCATGTGGCAGGCCAGGTCGGTGCCGCATTCTTCCCGTCGTCACCGGATCAGAAGCCGGCAGACATTGCGGCTGCCGCGGTGGATTGGGCGCGCAAGCACCACGAAGAGGTGCTGATCGTCGATACGGCCGGGCGACTGGCGATTGATCAGGCCATGATGGACGAGATCAAGGCGCTGCACGCGCAGCTGAATCCGATCGAGACCCTGTTTGTCGTAGACGCCATGCTGGGGCAGGATGCGGTGAACACCGCCAAGGCCTTTAACGAGACCTTGCCGCTCACGGGTGTCGTACTCACCAAACTGGATGGTGACGCGCGCGGTGGCGCGGCGCTCTCGGTGCGTGCCGTTACCGGCAAGCCAATCAAGTTTGTCGGTGTCGCTGAAAAACTCGATGGTCTCGAACCGTTCTATCCGGATCGGATGGCCTCACGCATCCTCGGCATGGGCGATATCCTGTCGCTGGTTGAAGCAGCATCGCAGCAGGTCGATATGGACCAGGCCGCAGCGATGGCGCAGAAGATCAAGTCCGGCAAGGGATTCGATCTCAACGATTTTCGTGCGCAGGTTGCACAGATGCGTCAGATGGGGGGGATGTCGGCGCTGGTCGATAAGCTGCCCGCCAAGTTTGCCGAAGCAGCATCAAAAATGCCCACGGGGAGCGATGACAAAATGGCACGCCAGATCCAGGGCATTATCGACAGCATGACGCCGACTGAGCGCAGCAATCCCGAGCTTATCAAGGCCAGTCGGAAACGGCGCATTGCCGCTGGCGCCGGTGTTCAGGTCCAAGACGTCAATCGGATTCTGAATCAGTTTGAACAGACACAGAAAATGATGAAACAGTTCGGCAGCCTGT
>JBDQLO010000030.1:0-8199 GCA_040262735.1 Fluviibacter sp. | reverse complement strand
CAGATGCTGTGCGATCTTTTGCGCTGCCCGCTGCTCATGATGCTCATCGGCCACCAGCATCGTCGCTCCACTTCCCACATGACGTAATAAGGTGGCTGTTCGGCGGGTATCTTCGGCGGCAACGACGGCTACCTCGCGCAGCACACGGCCAGCACGCAGACTTAGATCTTCTAGGTTGCCGATCGGCGTGGGGACGACTTAAAGCGCGGGTGCCTGGCGAATTTCTTCGACTCGGCCTGTTTCGGTGGTCGGCGATTGCGATAGAGTCATGACATCAAAACCCCTGGGGTCGGATTCGCAAGATACCATGCGCACCGATAAACAACTGACTGGCGATCGCGCCGAAGATCTCGCCGTTGCGTTGCTTGAACGCAACGGTTTGCGCATCCTTGAGCGCAACTATCGTGTCAAGGGCGGTGAAATCGATGGCATCGCGCTGGACGGCGATACCCTGATCTTTATCGAAGTGCGTTACCGGAAGAACCACCGCTTCGGTGGTGCCGCCGCCAGCATCGATCTGCGCAAACAGCAACGGATTATTCATGCCGCGCAGATCTATCTGATGAAAAACCCTCGTCACGCTCATCGGGCATGCCGCTTTGACTGCGTGACACTCGACGCACTCGACACCGACACCGCTGAATGGATTAAAGATGCCTTCCAACTGTTCTAGCCGCGCGCGCATAGCCACTGCCCTGCTTTGCCTGAGTCTGACATCATTGAGCCACGCTCAATCGCGCAACGGCGAAGATGCCGTGTTGGCGGTCCGACCCGCGCAAGCCAGTCTCCTGATTCAATCTTCTCCGCTGGCCGGTAGCCAGTTTCATGCACTCCCAGACGTGGTGGAACAGATTCGTATCGGCGATCCGCTCACGCTCAAACGCGAGGCCGATAATCCCTTCGACCGGAATGCGATCCAGGTGCTTTGGCAGGGTCATCTGCTTGGCTTCGTTCCCCGTCGGGAAAATAAGGCTGTGGCCCGCGCCATGGATCGCCACGAGCCTTTGATGGCCCGCGTCGTTGCGCTTCAACCCGACGAAACGCCCTGGCGGCGTCTCCGTTTTGAGATCAGCATGCCACTGGATCAAACACCCTCGGATGCAGAATACAGCGTCAAATCAAGACGCTAAGCCCTACCGCCTGCATGTTAAGATCACCCATGAATCCGGCCTGACACAGGCTAACCACCCCCGGAGTTTCTGCATGGATCTGCAAACGCGTGTAAAGCGTCATTTCGAAGACAGCGCCCAAACCAAACTCAAAGCCGCCGAAACGCTGAGCGCCCCAGTTGCCGCCGCCATCGACACGATGGTGCAGTCGTTAATTGCCGGCGGTAAGATCCTTTCCTGCGGCAATGGCGGCTCAGCCGGTGACGCCCAGCACTTCGCTGCCGAACTGGTCGGTCGCTTCGAGCGCGAACGCCAGGAACTGGCGGCGATTGCGCTGACCACCGACACGTCGATCATCACGGCCATCGCCAACGACTATGCCTACGACGTGATCTTCTCGAAGCAGGTACGTGCGCTGGGGCACCCTGGCGACATCCTACTGGCCATTTCCACCTCGGGTAATTCGAAAAATGTCATCGAGGCCATCAAAGCCGCCCACGAACACGATATGCGGGTCATTGCGCTCACCGGCAAAGGCGGCGGCCAAATCGGCGCCATGCTGCGCGATGACGACATCCATCTTTGCGCACCGGCCGACCGCACTGCGCGCACGCAGGAAACGCATCTGACGATTATTCATGCGCTGTGCGACGGCATCGATGTGTCGCTACTCGGAGAGGATGCATGAAGCGACGTACAACTATGCGTGCCAAGCGCACCGTTGTGAGCGCCATCGCGGTGCTTTGTCTGACGACGCAACTCACCGCCTGTATTGAAACGGCCATCGTCGGTGCCGTGGCTGCCAGCGCGATTGTGCTCTCCGACCGACGCTCGGTTGCCGTGTACTCGAAGGACGCCTGGATTGATGTGCAGGCCGCCACCCCGCTCAACGAAATTGGTCCGACGACGACGACCCATATCATCGCCAACGCGTTTAATAGTCGGGTGTTGCTGACCGGTGAAGTGGCCTCGGAAGCCGATAAGCAAAAAGCCGCCGATGTGGTCAAAGCGATTTCCGGTGTGAAAGGGGTCGACAACCAGCTCATCGTTGGCCCGATTACCTCACTGGAAGTGCGCAACAACGATAGCTTTATTACCTCTAAGGTCAAAAGCCGCCTGATCGGCGATCACCCGGAACTGGGTAACGCCATGAAGGTCGTTACCGAGAATGGTGTCGTCTTTGTGCTCGGCATGCTGACACAGAGTGAACTCGAACGCGGCATTGAAATTGCCCGCACCACTTCCGGCGTCAAACGTGTGGTTAAGACCAGCCTGATTACCATCATCCAGGAACCGCAAGCCAAGGCGCTGGATCAGGAAGCAAAAGACGACGCCGCGAAAACTCAGGGCACCGTGACCCCGCTATCCGAAGGGTCGCCACCGCAGACAGCACCCGTTACCCAGCCGACCACTCAGGGCGTTAATTAAAAAGGCGCTAAATTCCCTGAAGAAGTTTGACTTCGGCCGCCAGTATCGCGGTTGGGGTTCCTAACAGTACGACTACATCGCCTTCCTGAAGCCGGGTCTCCGGACCCGGTTCCAGCCCTCGGATGCCGTGGCGACGAATCGCGCTGATTTCCACGCCGCGCAAAGCCAGTGATTCCAGAGTCTGACCAATGGCAAAGGCCCCCGCCTCGATCAGCACCGAGCTCATGCGCGCCGAATCGGCATCGGCTTCTTCGGGCTCGTCAGACACGCCCTTGAAAAATCCACGCAACAACCGATAACGGGTGTTCCGCGCATCGCGCGCCCGACGCATCACGCGATTAAGCGGCACACCTAACAACAATAGCGCATGCGAGCCGAGCATCAGGCTAGCCTCCAGCGCATCGGGCACCACTTCGGCGGCGCCGGCGGCAACCAGACGCGGCATATCGCGCTCGTCTTCAGTGCGCACCAGCACGGGCAGATCCGGCCGTAACTCGCGACAGTGATGCAACACTTTTTCCGCAGTCGGCGTATCGGCAAAGGTAATCACCACCACGCTCGCCCGCTTCACGCCAGCGGCGATCAGATTCTCCCGACGACCAGCATCGCCAAACAAGACCATCTCACCGCCTTTGGCCGCTTCCCGAACGCGTTCGGGGTCCAGATCCAGCGCCACGTAACCAATGTCTTCCTTGCTGAGAATACGCGCCAAGGCCTGACCGCTGCGGCCAAAGCCGCAGATAACGGCATGCTTTTGCGTGGCGATGGCGGCCACCGCCAATTGCGTCAGCTGCATGGAGCGGGTGAGCCACTCGCTGGCCGAAAAACGGATCACCAGACGATCGCACCAATACACGATGATCGGCGCCAGCATCATGGAGATGAGCAACGCCGCCAGAACAACCTGAATGATCGGCCGTTGCGCCAACCGCGCCGAAGCGATTTCGGTTAACAACACAAAACCGAATTCGCCCCCGGTCGCCAGCCAGAGCGCCGAGCGCATCGCCGTCGACTGGCCGCCGCCAAAGAGACGAGAGAGCGTGAACACGATCAGCGCCTTGACGATCAACACAGCAAGCACAATGAGCAAGACGACCCAGAGATTGTTCCAGATCACTGTCGGATTGAGCATCATGCCGATGGTGACGAAGAACAGCCCCATCAGTACGTCCCGGAAGGGTTTGATGTCTTCTTCTACCTGATGCCGGTATTCGGTCTCGGCAATCAGCATGCCCGCGACGAAAGCCCCCAAGGCCAGAGAGAGGCCAGCCTCTTCGGTAATGTAGGCCAATCCCAGCGTCACCAGTAGCACGTTGAGCACAAAGAGTTCGGAGGATTTGCCCAAGGCGACAATATGAAACCATCGGCGCATCCACTTCTGTCCAATAAACAGCACCACGCCAAGCACGACGATCGCTTTGAGCAGGGCTACCCCCACTTCCACGGCCATATCGGCGGCCGGTTGCCCGAGCGCGGGGATCACGATCAGCAACGGCACGACCAGCAGATCCTGGGCTAACAGCACGCCCATGACTTCGCGGCCATGCGGCGCCTGCAGCTCGCGGCGCTCCACCAGAAGTTTCGATAATACGGCGGTCGATGACATCGCCACGGCGCCACCAAAGGCCAGCCCGGCCTGCCAGCTCAAACCGCAGGCCATGGCGATGCCGGCGATCACCGTCATGGTGACCAGCACCTGCGTCATTCCGAAACCGAATACGGTTTTGCGCATGGTGTAGAGACGCGCCAGCGAAAACTCTAGACCAATCGAGAACATCAGGAACACGACGCCAAATTCGGCCAGGGTATTGGCCGCCTTGACGTTTTTAAGCAGCGATAACGCATGCGGTCCGATCAACAGCCCCACCAGCAGATAACCGAACATCGGCGGCATATTGACCCGGCGCACCAGGATCACGCCTAGCACCGAGGCCATCAACAGCAGCAGAATCAGGGACAGCGAAGACATAAAGGGCGGGATCGGCTCGGCGCGCGGGATTGGCGCATCCGGTTTGTTATACTCAACGTAATCATACCCTTGCCGCATACCATGTCCGCAAACCCAACCGCCGGCGCACCAAATAAATCGGCCCCAGCCCAACTCGACGATGCCAGAATTTTGACGCTGGCCCGCGCCGTACTGCGCACGGAAGCCGATGCGCTGATCGAACTGGAACCCAAGCTCGGCGATGCCTTTGTGCAAGCAGTACGCGTCTTGCACGACGCGCCGGGTCGCGTCATCGTCTCGGGCATGGGCAAATCCGGACACGTGGCCCGCAAGATGGCGGCCACCTTTGCCTCCACCGGCACACCGGCTTATTTTGTGCACCCGGCCGAAGCCAGCCATGGCGACCTCGGCATGATCACCGGTGACGATGTCTTTCTAGCGCTCTCCTATTCCGGCGAATCGGATGAACTGGCGGCGATCCTGCCGGTACTGCGCCGATTGGGTACGCGCATCATCGCCCTGACCGGCAACACAGACTCCTCGCTCGCCCGCGAATCCGATATTGTCTTGGACGCCAGCGTGGCGCGCGAAGCCTGCCCCCACAACCTGGCGCCAACGGCGAGCACGACGGCGGCACTGGCATTGGGCGACGCGCTTGCCGTGGCGCTGCTCGAAGCACGCGGCTTTAGCCCCGAAGATTTTGCGCTCTCGCATCCGGGCGGCGCACTCGGACGGCGCTTACTGACGCATGTCAGCGATGTCATGCACCCTAAAGCCGATCTGGCCTGCGTGGGCCCCGACAGTTCGCTGGCCGATGCGGTGTTGGCCATTTCGCGCGGCAGCCTGGGCATGACCGTCATCGTCGATGAACAGGACCGGGTTCTGGGTATCTTCACCGATGGCGACCTGCGTCGTGCGTTTGGCAAACAACTGGATCTGCAACAAGTGCGCGTCCGCGATGTCATGACGGCCGCGCCTAAAACTATCGGCGCGGACCGGCTGGCCGTGGAAGCCGTGGCGCTGATGGAAAAGCACCGGATCAATCAGCTCGTCGTCACCAAGGCAGACGGCAGCCTGATCGGCGCACTCAACATGCACGATCTGTTTCGCGCCAAGGTGGTTTAAATGTCCGATGCCTTGAAGACGCTGAAGTTCATGGCTTTTGATGTCGATGGTGTGCTCACCGACGGCAAGCTGACCTATCTCCCGGATGGTAGCGAAACCAAAACCTTCTACACACTCGACGGCGCCGGCATCCGCATGCTGCAGAAAGCAGGCATTTCCGTCGGCTGGATTACGGGGCGCTCTTCGCCGGCTGTTGCCCATCGTGCCAAGAATCTCGGCATCACGCATCTGGCGCAAGGGGTCGGTGACAAGCACAAAGTATTCGCTGCGTGGCTGGCCGAAGCCAAGCTGGATTTTGCCGAAGCAGGATTTATGGGGGATGACCTCATCGATCTGGCCGTGATGAAGGCCTGCGGCTTCTCGGCCGCGCCGGCCAACGCCGTCGCCATCGTGCGTGAAAACGCTGATCTTGTCACCGCAGAGCGCGGCGGGGATGGTGCGGTCCGCGCTGTCTGCGAACACATTCTGAAAGCCCAGAACAAACTGGATGATTTTCTTAATAGCGGTATCCATTAACGATGTCCTGGAAAAGCAGCCCGGTGATGCAGCCTGTCCTGCGGGATATTTTTACCGCAGCGTTTCCAATTGGTCTGCTGACGGTACTCGCCGCCCTCTCTTACTGGCTGGGCGTGGTCGCAGCGGCAGACCCGGTCGACATTGGCGGCCGCTTCCGTCATGATCCGGACACGATCATTCGCCAGTTTGACGGCGTCAGCTATGACGAGCGCGGCATGCGCAAGGCCGGCCTGATAGGCGCCGAACTTCGGCACTTTCCCGATGATGAAAGCTCTGTGGTGCAAAAACCCTTCATGCGGCGATTTGCCGCGGCCGGCGAACCCGCTACCGTGAGCGCGGACCAAGCCGTTATGAACAGTGATGGCTCGGAAGTCGACCTCACCGGCAACGTGAAAGCCTACCGACCCCCCCAGAATGGCAAGGCCGCCATCACCCTGACTGCACCCCATATGCATGTGCTGGTCGACGAAGAACGCGCCCGGACGCCGGGCTTTGCGAAAATTCAGCAGGGCAGTTCATGGATCAGCGGCACTGGTTTTGACGCCGACAACGTGACCCAGGTCTTCAACTTTTACAACAATGTCACCGGTAGTTACAAACGCTGATGACGCATCCCTCTTTTTCGCGTCCGCTCTTCGCCGTGTTCTGTGCGGTAGGCTTAGCGCTGCCCATGCCAGCCCTCGCTGACCGTAACGACAGCAGCAAGCCGATGGACTTTAAATCGCAGCGCGCCCAGATGGACGACCTGCATAAAACCTATCACTACGTCGGCCAGGTACGAATGACGCAAGGCACGCGGCAACTGACCGCCGATAAAGTTGTGATCAAACAGGATGCTGCCGGCTTCAGCAAAAGCGTCGCCACCGGCACTGTGCAAAAACTCGCGCATGTGAAGCAGCGCGAAAACGATGGCAAAGGCTGGATGGAAGGTTGGGGCGAGCGTATCGAATACGACGACCGCACCGATAAGATCTTTTTCTTTGACCAGGCGCGCATCAAGACGTCGACCGATGACGCCAAAGGCGAAGTGATCATTTACGACAACGTGACCGAGCGCTACCAGATCCTGGCCAAGGGGCAGCCAATTCCGGATCAATCTACAGCATTACCGGCACAACCAGGCGTCGCACCGCGCAAGGCACCAGAGCGGAAGTTCTTCACGGCACCAAGCAACGTACCCTTACCAAGCGCTGGCAGTCCGGCCACGAGCACGGCGCCGGACGGCCGCGCGAAGGCCGTCATTACGCCCGGCAAATAGTTAGTTCTGACGATACGTCCAGGTTAACTGACGACGCTCAACCTCGGCGATGATCTCGCCCAACGCCTCTTGCACCCTATCAGCCGGTCCATTCACGCCCAACTCCAGATGGCGACGCACACCTTCTTCGGTCAGCGATGGCAACGAAAAGAGTTTGAGATCGGGATACTGGGCGACGATGCGCTCCATCAGATCTAGCAGCGCACTCTCGTAGGCCTTGTTCCCCGTCAGCAGGATGGCGCGATCCACATCGGGCGAGGCTTGAAAATAAACGCCATAGAAGGTGTCGAGCACCCATTCCAGCATCGGGTGCGCCATCTGCGGAAAACCCGGCACAAAATAATGCTGATGCATCATGAAGCCGGGAATCCGGTTAAACGGGTTTGGAATGATGTCAGCGCCTTCCGGAAAGGTCCCCAGCAATAAACGTTGCGGCGTGACGTCTTCAGCGACAAAGCGCGCCCGAATCTCACGCTCGGCCTCGGGGTGCAATACCAAGGGCACACCGAAAGCAGCAGCGGCTGCCTGACGCGTATGGTCGTCGGGCGTATTGCCGATACCGCCGAAAGAAAACACCACGTCGCCCGCGGCATGCGTGCGGGTAAATACCGAGGCCAAGCGTGCCCGATCATCCCCCAGATATTCCACCCACGACAAGCGCAAACCGCGGCGTGCCATCGCACCGGCAAGCCAATTGAAATGCTTGTCTGTCCGTTTACCGGACAAAATCTCGTCGCCAATAATCACCGCGCCAAAGGTTGGTATGTTTTTCGCTGGACTGTTCATCGAATCTGCTCCCGGGCACTGCTGATGAT
>JBDQLO010000029.1:0-8221 GCA_040262735.1 Fluviibacter sp. | reverse complement strand
GTGGGGTCGTAAACCCGTGATCGCTTTTGGTTTGAGCTTGTTTGTCATCGGGAGCGTGATGTGTGCTCTCGCCGACTCTATCGAGGCGATGACCTGGGGGCGAATGATTCAGGGCAGCGGGGCGATCTCGGCGGCCATTACGGCGCTGGTGGCTGATCTGACCCGCGATACGCAACGCAGCAAGGCCATGGCCATGATTGGTGGCTCGATTGCCCTGATGTTTGCCCTGTCGCTGGCATTGGGGCCGGTGCTCTACGGCTGGATCGGCCTGAGTGGCCTGTTCTGGCTCACCTGCGCGTTGGGCCTGGGTGCCTTCTGGACGATCTTCCGACTGGTGCCGCCGGCACCCCCCTTGCCCGAGCCGAAGGCTGGAACTTTTATGCGGGTACTGCTGAACCCGCGGCTTTTTCGTTTGAATCTGGGGGTCTTTATCCTGCACGCCATCCAGATCGCCATGTGGGTGGCCGTACCGGCCATGCTGATCCAGTTTGCCGGTTTATCGTTGGCGCATCACTGGATGGTTTATTTGCCAGCAGTTCTGGCATCGCTCTTGCTGCTGTGGCCCGCCATGATGATGGCCGAGCGTCACGGCCACATGGCGCGGGTGTTTCGAGGGGCGATTTTGCTTCTGTGTATCGTCCAGGCAGGGTTTTTAGGCCTGTTGCAATGGCCAAGTGCATCGGACACGGTTGCCGTCTGGTTGATTTTTGGCTGGATTGCCCTGTTTTTCAGTGGGTTCAATGTGCTGGAAGCGCTACAACCCTCGCTGATCTCGCGGATTGCGCCGGCATCGGGTAAGGCCCAGGCGCTGGGGCTCTACAACACCCTGCAATCGCTGGGGCTGTTTGCCGGGGGGGGCGGTGGCGGTTGGCTCCTGCAGGCCGGCGGCTGCACGGCAGTGTTTGCCGGTTGCGGTCTCCTGGCCCTGCTCTGGTTCGGCATGTCATGGAAGTGGCCAGCGCGAATCTCTGTCTAAATTCCAGTCTCATCGATCGGCATGCTATTCTTTGAAATAGGTAAGCCATCTTTTTGGCCGCTACACTCGTTAACTTAGGAGATTGACTATGGCATCGCTCAATAAAGTATTACTCATCGGTAACCTCGGCGCTGATCCCGAAACCCGTTACACCACCTCAGGCGATGCCGTATGCAACATCCGTCTGGCCACGACCGACAGCTGGCGGGATAAGGCGAGTGGTGAACAGCGCGAATCCACCGAGTGGCATCGCGTCGTGTTCTACCGCCGTCTGGCTGAAATTGCCGGTCAGTACCTGAAAAAGGGATCGCAGGTCTACATCGAAGGCCGTATCAAGACGCGTAAATGGCAAGATAAAGACGGTCAGGAACGCTATACAACCGAAGTCGAAGCGACCGAAATGAAGATGCTGGGTCGCCGTGAGGGCCAGGGCGAACCGGTCAGCCGTGATGATCCGTTTGCACCGGCAGCCGCTGCAGGTGGTAACGCCAATCGACGTCCGCCGGCCAATGTGGCGGATCTGGACGATGACATCCCGTTCTGATTGATGGGTCGATAGTCGGGTTTTTGACGTTCTGTTCTGGTTGAGTAGTTAGGGGCTTTTATGTCGGCAGCAACGTCGAATACCGCCGTGCATGAGCACAAGACGCGCCTACAGTTGCTCGTTTTGGGTGCGCTGGGCGTGGTGTACGGGGATATCGGTACGAGTCCCCTGTATGCTTTCAAGGAACTGTTTGCCGGTAACCACCCCATTCCGCTCACCGAGGCCAATGTCTTTGGCGGCCTTTCGATGATTTTCTGGGCGTTGATGATTATCGTCTCGCTCAAATACATTGTCTTCATCTTGCGCGCAGATAACCGGGGCGAGGGCGGGATGATGGCGCTGATTGCGCTGGCGCTGCATGAAGCGCAAGGTAAGCCAAAGCGTGCCCGGTGGATCATGCTGGCCGGTATTCTGGGTACCGCGATGTTTTACGGCGATGGCATGATCACACCCGCGATTTCGGTGTTATCTGCTGTGGAGGGGCTCGAAATCGTTGCGCCACAGCTCCATAACGTGGTGATTCCGGTGACGCTGGTGATCCTGATTGGCTTGTTTATGTTCCAGAAGCATGGCACCGCCAAGGTGGGGACCTTCTTTGGGCCGGTGATGGGCGTCTGGTTCGCGGTGCTGGGTGCAATGGGCATCTATAACGTGATTGATAACCCGCATGTATTGTTGGCGCTGAATCCGATGTATGCGATTCACTTGCTGATCGACAATCCGCATATGGCGGTGTTTGCCATGGGGAGCGTGGTGCTGGCTGTCACGGGTGCCGAGGCGCTGTATGCCGATATGGGCCACTTTGGCCGCAAACCGATTCGTCTGGCCTGGACCTTCTTCGTGCTACCGGCACTGGTGATCAATTATTTCGGTCAGGCGGCGCTGGTTCTTGGCCACCCGGAAGCCATTGATAACCCCTTCTATATGGGGGTACCGGAATCGTTACGTTTTCTGCTCGTCTGTCTGGCCACGTGTGCCACGGTGATTGCGTCACAGGCGGTCATTACCGGTGCCTATTCGATGACGCGTCAGGCGATGCAGCTTGGTTTTGTGCCGCGTATGCTGGTGACGCATACCTCCGAAAAAGAGCAGGGTCAGATCTACATGCCGGGCGTTAACTGGTTGCAGCTATCGGCCGTGATCCTGCTCGTGCTGACCTTTAAATCGTCGAACAACCTGGCGGCGGCCTATGGCCTGGCGGTGACCGGCGACATGGTCATTACTTCGTTGCTGGCCGTGGTCGTTGCGGCAAAAATCTGGCACTGGGGCTGGTATCGCGCCGCGCTGCTCTTTGCCTGTTTTCTGGTGTTCGAATTGATCTTCCTGTGGGCGAACATCCAGAAGATTCCTGATGGCGGTTGGTTCCCGCTGGTGGCTGGCCTGGTGATTTTTACCATCATGACGACCTGGAAACGGGGACGTGATCTATTGCGCAAACGGCTGCGCAGTGAAGAGCTTCGGCTAGATGCCTTTGTCGGAAGTCTGGGCGTCGGTGGGCCCCAACGCGTGCCGGGGATTGCCGTGTTTCTGAATGGCGATTTGACGGGTGTGCCGCACGCCTTGCTGCACAATATGATGCATAACAAGGTGCTGCATGAAAAAGTGCTTGTCACCTGCGTACAGATTGAGGACGTGCCGTTTGTGCCCGACACCGATCGTGTCGACCTGACGTCTCTGAAAGAAAACTTCTGGACGGTTCTGATCCGCTACGGGTTTAAGGAAGAGCCGAACATCCCGGAAGCCTTGTCGCTTTGCGCTGAACACGGTTTACCGATCAATATGATGGAGACTTCGTTCTTCCTGGGGCGTGAGACGCTGATCCCGAAGCTGAACTCCGAAATGGCCTTCTGGCGTGAGAAGTTGTTCATCACGATGTACCGCAATGCGGATAGTGCAACCAGCTATTTCAATATTCCGACCAACCGGGTGGTTGAATTGGGAACGCAGGTCGCTCTTTAACGACCGCGGATTTTGTTGACCATGGCGGTCGTCGACGTGTCATGCAGGAACGGGATCGAAACCACCTGGCCGCCCCGGCTGCGCACTTCCGGCGCGCCAACAATGTGGTCGACGGCCCAGTCGCCCCCTTTCACCAGAATGTCAGGCTGACAGTCGAGGATACGTTCAATGGGCGTGTCTTCGTCAAACCAGGTGACCAGTGACACGCTCTCCAGCGCGGCCAACACCGCCATGCGGTTGTCCAGTCGATTCATGGGTCGGTCATCGCCTTTGCCCAGCCGTTTGACCGACGCATCGGTGTTGGCAGCGACGATGAGCGAGGCACCGAGTGCACGAGCCTGTGCCAGATAGGTGACATGGCCGCGGTGCAGGATGTCGAAGCATCCATTGGTAAACACGATCGGGCGCGGCAATTGAGCCACGCGCGCGGCAAGATTACCGGGCTGAACCATCTTCTGTTCAAAATCCGGTAAGGGCAGGCCGGCGATCTGCGTCATCAGGCAGTTGCCAGTGACTTGCGGAAACGATTGAGATCCTGCACGGTTTCGAATGTGCGTTCGAACAGGCTGGACATGTTGCGCAAAATACCGCCGACGACACGATCTTCGCAGGCTTTGTCGAATTTGATCTGGGTGTCGAGCCAGTGCTCCAGCCATGCGGGGTCCGGAATGCGACTTTGCACGGTATCTTGCGGGTAGAGCGCTTTGTTGACATGCAGGTTGGTGGGATGCAACGCTTTTTGCGTGCGTGCCGAGCTGGCCATCAGGACGCCGATTTTGGCGAAAGCTTGCGCAGCAGACTTGCCATGGGTATCGATGGCGCGCTTCATGTACTTGAGATACGCACCGCCGTGGCGTGCCTCGTCGCGAGAAAGGAGATCGTAGATTTTTTTGATGACTGGCTCGGTATGCCATTCGCCGGCACGCCGGTACCACTGGGTCAGCCGTACTTCCCCGCAAAAATGGAGCATCAGGGTTTCCAGCTTGGGCGCCGGATCAAATTCGAAACGAACCGCATGCAGCTCTTCTTCGGTCGGACAGAAATCAGGCCGGAAGCGGCGCAAATATTCCATCAGTACCAGTGCATGCTTCTGCTCTTCGTAGAACCAGATGCTCATGAACGCACTGAAATCAGAGTCATCCCGATTGTCGCGCAGGAACATTTCTGTTGCCGGGAGCGCAGCCCATTCGGTGATGGCGTTGTATTTGATGGTCAGGGCTTGCTCCTCGGTGAGCTTGCTCGTATCAAACTCGTTCCAGGGAACGTCATCGGCCATGGACCAGCGCGCCTTTTCAAGGCTGTGGTAGAGATCGTGGAAAAGCATGGTGGTCATTTTGGGGGAGGTTTATCCGCTTGATCCGCATTCTAGCAATGAAGACCGCTTGTGGACGGCGGATGCCCCAGTATTTCCGCATTCTTTACGTATTCCCCGCCCGAATCAGCGCCGATTGGCGGTAGAAGCAGTGGTAAAATTGGCAAATATGTTTCAGGTGCTCCGATAATTTGCCAATGCAGACCCCTTATGTAGAAATTGCCGGCCTTGACTTCGCTTATGGCGATCGGCCTGTGCTATCGGGGGTTGATATGCGACTGCCCAAGGGCAAGCTGACCGCGATCATGGGTGGCTCGGGCTGTGGCAAAACGACGCTGCTCCGTCTGGTGGGCGGTCAGCTGCGTCCGACCCGAGGCAAGATTCGTGTCGCCGGGATGGATGTGGCAGGTTTTGGCCAGAAAGACCTGTACGACATGCGTCGCCGGATGGGAATGCTATTTCAGTTTGGCGCACTGTTTACCGATCTGTCGGTCTACGACAATGTGGCATTCCCCCTCCGAGAACATACCCGTTTGCCGGAGTCGGCGATTCGTGATCTGGTGCTGCTCAAGCTTGAGGCCGTCGGATTGCGTGGGGCGGCGCGGTTAATGCCTGCCGAGTTGTCGGGGGGGATGGCGCGCCGGGTGGCGCTGGCGCGCTCGGTGGCGCTGGATCCCGAGCTGATTCTGTTTGATGAGCCCTTTACCGGGCTGGATCCGATTTCGTTGTCGATTATCGCCACGTTGATCCGTCGGCTGACCGATGCCCTGGGGGCGACCTCGGTGATAGTGACGCATGATGTGCACGAATCGTTGGCGGTGGTCGATTATGTCTACTTCATGTCGGCGGGCCGCGTTGTCGGCGAGGGCACGCCCGGCGAGATCCGGGTATCAACAGACCCATACATTTATCAGTTCGTGCACGCCCAGCCGGATGGACCGGTGCATTTTCATTACCCGGCCTCCGATCTGGATGCCCAGCTCTCGGAAAGCGTCTGATGCATTTGTTGGCGCGTTTCTTCTCAACCATCGGTGCCAATACGATCGATCGTATCTGGCGCTTAGGCTTTGCCGGCCGTTTCTTTCTGGCGATGCTAATGCAGTCGGGCGAAACTTTCCGTCGACCGCGGCTGTTGCTCCGCGAATTGTTCTCGAGCGGCGTGCTGTCGCTCATCATTATTCTGGTCTCTGGCCTGTTTGTAGGCTTAGTCCTGGGGCTGCAGGGTTATGACACGCTGCAGCGCTATGGTTCGTCCGAGGCGCTGGGTATTCTGGTGGCGCTATCGCTGGTGCGCGAACTGGGTCCGGTCGTTGCCGGCCTGCTGTTTGCTTCACGTGGCGGTTCGTCGATCACGGCCGAAGTGGGTCTGATGAAAGCGACCGAGCAGCTGACGGCGATGGACATGATGGCCGTTAATCCACTGGCCCGGATTATCGCTCCCCGCTTCTGGGGTGGTGTGCTGTCCATGCCGCTGCTGGCGGCCTTGTTTACCGCGGCCGGAATTTTTGGTGGCTGGTTGATTGGTGTCGTCTTTATTGGCGTTGACGAAGGGGCTTTCTGGGCGCAAATGCAGGCGAACGTCAATTTTCGCGATGATGTGCTCAATGGCCTGGTTAAAAGCGCGGTGTTTGGGGTGGCGATTTCCCTGATTGCTGTGTTCGAGGGTTTTGATTCGGTGCCGACGGCGGAGGGGGTTTCTCGCGCGATCACGCGGACGGTGGTAACCTCGGCGCTGGCCATTCTGGCCCTGGATTTTGTTCTGACTTCATTTATGTTCCGAGGCTTATGATGAACCGAAAGGTGATGGATCTCTGGGTGGGCGTCTTTGTGGCGATCGGTTTCGCCGCCATCCTGTTTCTGGCGCTTAAGGTCAGCAATTTTTCTGCTTCTGGGTTGTCGTCGACATATGAGATCTCGGCACGCTTTGATAATATCGGCGGCCTTAAGGTGCGGGGGCCGGTCAAGAGTGCTGGCGTCGTGGTCGGCCGTGTTGCCGATATCCGTTTTGACCCGCAAACCTATGAGGCAAACGTGGTTCTCAAACTGGATAGTCAGTACCAATTTCCCCGGGATACCTTTGCCTCGATTCTGACCTCGGGTTTGCTCGGGGAGCAATATATTGGCCTGGATGCGGGGGGAGATGAGCAAATGATCCCCGCGGGTGGCAGAATCACAAAAACCCAGTCGGCAATCGTCCTGGAAAAACTGATTAGTCAGTTCCTGTTTAACAAAGCCTCTGAAGGAAAGAAGCATGCAACCGAGTAACCTGACGGTGAAACGATTCCTGGTGGGGCTGATGTTGGTAGCAGGCCTCTCGGGTGGTGTCGTTGCCGAAGAATATGAAAACCCGCGGGATCCCTGGGAGGGTTATAACCGCGGGGTATTTGCCATTAACGAGGCGCTCGATATGGTGATCGCCAAGCCGATCGCCAAAGCCTACGAGTTCGTGATTCCCGAGCCGATTCGTATTCTGGTGACCAATGTGTTCTCCAACATCAGCGATGTCGTGATCGGCATTAACGATCTATTACAGGGGCGGGGTGAGCAGGCTTTTAACGATTTTGGCCGTGTGGTCATCAACACCACGCTGGGCTTTGGTGGTCTGTTCGATGTGGCGGGTAACGCCGGTTGGTATAAGAGCACCAACGACTTCGGTGTGACCTTCGGCCGCTGGGGCGCGCCATCGGGTCCTTATTTTGTGCTGCCGATCCTGGGCCCGAGTAATATCCGCGATACCGTCGGCTGGGCCGCCGATATTGCTGCCAGCCCGCTGAGCATTGTCGTGACAGATCCAACAGCGTTCTGGACTGCCTGGGGCGTGAACTATGTCAACACCCGCGCCAATCTGTTCCCAGCCGAAAAGATTATTGAAGAAGCGGCTACCGACAAGTACAGTTACCTGCGTGATGCCTTCATGCAGAATCGACTGAACCTGATCAACGAGGGCGCCCCCCCGCCGGGGCTGGATGTGGAAGAAGACCCGGCACCAGGTAATGACAAACCGTAAGCGTAACCCCCCTGCGGCCCTTGGCGGTGGGTGGATAGCGGTGTCGTGTTTCGGCGTATAAAATAGAGTTTTCGTCGTTTTCGTGAGATCCCGATGTTTCAACTGTTGCGTCAAATGATTCTGCTGGCCTGTGTGGCCATGTCGGCCGTGTCATCGATGGCCTTTGCTAACCCCTTGCCGCCGGATCAGCTGGTCAAGCAGATCACGCAAGAAACTTACGTCTACGTGAATCAGGATCCGTTGCTCCAGAAGGGCGACACGACCAAGCTGATCGAATGGGCGGAAAAATCGGTCGTCAACAGTTTTGATTTTCAACGCATGACCCGGTTGGCGGTCGGCAAAGACTGGCGTCAGGCTACTCCCGAACAGCAGAAGCAACTGGTGCAGGAGTTTCGTACGTTGTTGATCCGAACATTTGCCAAT
>JBDQLO010000028.1:0-8233 GCA_040262735.1 Fluviibacter sp. | reverse complement strand
TTCTTCTATTGTGTCGATGCGGCCACAGGCGAGCTGCTTTGGAAACAGACAGTGCCCGGTGGCTGGGTGTGGGGATCTGCGGCCTACGACGACGGGATGGTCTATGTCCCGACCGTCAACGGATACGCCGTCTGTCTCGATGCGAAAACCGGACACATCGTATGGATGTATCCGACCGCCAAATCCGTACCTGCGGAACCCGCCATCGACGGCGATCTGGTCTACTTCGGTTCATGGAGCGGCTCGCTGTATGCCTTCGACAAGAAGACCGGCGAGATCGCCTGGAAGGCGAACGGCATCGAATTAGATTCAGGAACCCTGATCGCCTACGAGGGTAAAATTTACGTTCCGCACCATTCGAACGTCTACATGAGTTTCGACGCAAAAACCGGGGAGATCCTGAGCGAAGGAAACAAGAATCCACAGCACACCGGGAACTTCTCTAACTTCAACGCCACCCCCGCCTTCTTTAAGAACCGCGCCTACTATACAGCGCGCGTCGGTGTCGGCCTTCGGGGAGTACCAACCGCATCCCGCGTGTATTGCGTCGATTCCGAATCCGCCAAGATCCTCTGGACCTTCCCCGACGGCGGCGGGCTTTCCGCACCGGCGATTGCCAGCGACCGCGTCTACATCGGTTCGGGGAATACCCCGTTTTTCTACTGCCTCGACGCCTTCACCGGCAAACCGCTGTGGATCTACAAGTTCGATCAACGCGTCGAGGAGTCGACACTCTGTATCTACCGCGACAAAGTCTTCGTTCTCGCCGGAGATGGTTACGTCCACGCGCTAAAATAAAAAACTATGAGTTGTCCGACATCTTTCTGCCGTGCTATTATACTAGTTGCAGCGGTCTTGCTCTCGTCGTTTTCCGCACTGAAAGGTGAGGAGGCATTGGTTGCCACCGGCATTGCCGAAATCGACTACATGCGCAGGGATTTTGTCGCCAACCCCACCACCCCGGAAAACGCCTCTCGCCGTCACGCACTGATTTTCTCCTGGGTGCGACTGCTGGTGCATCGCGGGGTGGACATGACGGATTTCCATGCTGCTTGTAGTCAGTTTTCTAAGTGGGGGCCGATCAATCCATCGCGCTATAAAGCGATGCAAAGCGCCTTCCAAGCGCTGGATAAAATCCAGTCCCACCCGCACTTCATCGAGGAAGTGCGCGGCACCCACGAAAAGCCATCGTCCAGCAGGACCGACTGGCCGGTGTTCGGCGGCAACCTCGAGCAATCCGGGCTCTCGCCCGATGCAGGCCCGCGCACTGGCGAGGTCGCGTGGAAGTTCCCGATCGGCATGTCGTGGTATGCATCGGCCGCGGTCGAGGACGGACATGTTTACATCGCCTCGCCGGGCGTGACCACCTTGGCCTATTGCCTCGATGAGAAAACCGGCAAGGTGATCTGGACCACGCCGCAGGATGGCTTGCAGATCTACTCCGCACCACGCGCCAGCTCGACGCCGGTCATCCAGCAGGATCACATCGTCCTCCGCGGCAGCAGCGGCAGTTGGGAGTATGTGGAAAAGGACAAACACGTTTTCTACATCGACAAAAAGAGCGGCAAGGTCACGCGCCAGCTGGATGCGGATCGCGTGGATTACCGACGCGGTTGTGCGCCGATTTCGGGAAATAGCGACTATCTCGTCTATCCGTACGGACGGCTCGATCTCCGTGGCGCCCCCGCGTTTTATGAGATGCAGGACACCGTCGTCGTTCGCAAAGCCGGCGGCGAGCCATGCTGGACGATGCGGGTCGGCGACCTATTCGGTGACCCCGTGATCGCCGGCGAACACGTCTTCGCTCCGACGGATGACGGCATCCTGCACGCCTTGAATCTGACTGGGCCGCAACGCGTCGCCTGGGCTTACGACGCCGGATCACCGCTGCGTATGACGCCAGTGGCCGATGGCACAACTGTCTACGTCGGTGCGCAGGACGGCACGCTTCACGCCCTCAATATTTCCGACGGCTCGGTGCGCTGGAAGCTCAAGCTCAACGGTGGCGAAACCCGCGCCCAGCAACTGTTTTCTCCACCCACTCTGCACGAAGGCAAACTCTACATCGGCTCCGCCACCTGCGAACTTTACTGCATTGATACTAACAGCGGAGCCCTCACGTGGCAGGCCACCACCAGCGATTGGATCCGGTCGCGACCAATCGTCGTCGCGGATACGGTCTTTGCGGCAGGTCTCGATGGCATGGTCACCGCCTTTAATTTGCAGGGTCAACAACGCTGGTCCGCAGCGGCGGGACACCACTCGATCTTCGCCGACCTGACTGGCAGCGAAAACGGAATCCTCGTCAGCAGCTCCGAGTTGTTTCTCTATTCCCTCGATCTCGCCACCGGCAAGCAACAATGGAAACACAGCCTACTGCAATGCATCTACGAAGACGGCCGGCGCATTCTGGCTGATGTCGTCGCCGCGGGTGGCGATTACCAATCGCCACCAACCGTCAGCCAGGGCAAGGTCTTCGTCGGCGGCCCGGATCGGTTCGTTCGGGCGATGGACACGCAGAGCGGCAAAGAGATCTGGCGCTACGAAACTTCTGGACAGGTATCCGGCGCACCAACCGTGCACGACGGTCGCGTGTTCTTCGGTCAGCAAGGTGGCAATGATGATCTTTATTGCGTGAGCGAAACCGACGGCGCGCCACTCTGGACCGCACAACCTGGTTGGGTCTGGACCACCTCCACCCCCAACGACGGGCGCCTCTACACCGGCACCGTCGACGGCAAGATCTTCGCGCTGTCTGCCGAGGATGGCAGCACCCTATGGATGCGGCCCACCAATGGCGGCATTTATCCAGCCCCCGCGGTCGGCAAAGGCCTGGTTTATACCGGCTCATGGGACGGCTACTACTACGCGCTCGACGAACAAACCGGGCGGACCGTTTGGGCCTACGCCAAGGAAGGCATCGATTACCGCTGGGGCGGTGGGCCCGACTCGGCCGCCGCCATTTTATGGAAAGGCAATCTACTCGGCCGCATTGTGCCCAATACCCTGGTGGCACTGGACCAGGACACGGGCAAAGAAAAATGGCGGTTCAACGATCCGACCCGACCCAAAAAAGGGATGAACGCCACCGCCTCCGCGTCCGGTAACAATGTCTTTATTTCGACTACGATCGATCACGACGGCATGCCTTGCGGCGCGCGTTTATTCTGCCTCGACGACCAGACCGGCAAGATCAATTGGCACTACACCGGCGCCGGTGGTTGGACCGGCTCGGCTTGCACGCCGGACAGCGTTATTTGTGGTTCCTCTACCGATGTCTTCATCAGCTGCCTAGCCACCGAACCGAACCCCGATGGAACTCCAAACTTACTCTGGCGCACCCGTGTGGACGGCATCTTCCACGAGTCCATTCCTGCGATCCACGGCGACCGCGCTTTCATCCTTTGTGCGGACGGCTATCTCTATGCTTTCGAGTAAGCGCTGCTATTATGGCGCTATGACTTTGAGGCGGACAAATCTTCGGTTTGCGGATCCTGCGGGGAAGGTGTATGTCACCACGTCCCCGGTGATGCCGACGGTGCCGCCGAGAGCTTCATTCGCCCACACCCCGTCAAGCGTTGCCGAGGCTTCCACCACGAAGTCCGTACCGTAGGAACCGGAGTAGCCGGGGCCCATCGTCCAACTGACGCTGAGAACGCCGGCGGTGCTCACTACACTTGATAGGTCCGTGAAGCCAGTAGTGTCGCCGTTCAGACCGCCGAGGAAGTATTCCACACCATTCTTCACGCCATCATTGTCGTGGTCTTTGGTGAAATCTGCACTGGCCCCGTTGAGAGTAGCCCAAGAGGCATAGCCAGCGGCGGGTGTGCCACTGAGAACAGTCAGAGTGCCAGTCCCCGTGAAATTACTGGAGGGATCCGCGCTGGTGTAGTCGCCTGCCGCCTGCTGAACGCCGCCGAAGAAAAGCGTGCTGACGGTTTCCGTATTGGTTAGGTCTACCTTGCCGCCCGCAATGACGAGTTTGCCGCTATTCGCAATCGAAGTTCCGTTGACAGCGAGCACCCCGCCGCCGACCACGGTGTCACCGCTGTAGGAGTTGACTCCAGCAAGAATGAGCGTGCCAGTCTGGGTCTTAGTCAGCCCGCCGGTTCCAGTGATGACACCAGCAAGGGTGACATCACCGACCGTGGAATTCGTACCGCCCCCCACCTGAACGGTGAGATCGCCGGCTAGGACGGGAGCGCTATTCAGGCTGAACGCCACCGTAGGCTGGTCGTCTCGGTTAAAGACAACACTGCCTGCAGTCGGCAGGATAACGCCGGAAATTGTCGCATCCTTGCGCATGGATAGCGCCGCGCCCGAAGCGAGATTAATAGTCTGGGCGAAAGTGGGTGAACCGGCCGCGTTGATTACTAAACTACCAGCGTTGACCTGAACGGAGCCGTTAGGCGTGAGTGCGCCGGCATTCGCAATGAACAACCGCCCACCTTGCACGATCGTGTCGCCGCTGTAGGTGTTGTTGTTTCCAGTTAGGACAACATCGCCGTCTGGGCCCTTGACTAGCGTCAGGGGTGCACCGCTGTTTTGAATAGTCCCGCTGAAGATAGAGCCAGTACTCAGCGTCAAAACGGCATTGGAGGAGGCCGCCGTGTTGTCTACCAGCCCGCCACCACTGAGGCCGTTGATGGTTTCGGAAAATCCATTCAGGTCTAATACTCCAGAGACCAACACATTGCCCTTGCCGGCACCGTCGGGTATGACATCGGCCGCCCCGAGTCGTAGTGTGCCCGCGCTGATGATGGTGTCTCCAGTGTAGCCGTTATTCCCGGAGAGAACCAAACTGGAAGTCGTACTAGCCTGCGTGACGCTGGTGACATTTGGTCCGATATCGGCACCAATCGTGGTATCGCCAGTTGCAGTGCCTTGCGAGGTCAGGCTGCCGCTGTGGTTGATGGCTGCGTTGTTGAGGTTGATGACGTTTGCAGCGAGGCCGAGATTATTGAGGGTCAGGTTGCCGGCTCCGGTCACGCCACCGGAGAGGTTTGCTACCGCTTTGAGTGTCCCATTAATCACGTTGTCGTAGGTCTGCAAGGTGAGATCGCCATTTAAGGTGACCGGAGCAGTTAAGTTGAATCCGGAGCCGATACCGTTCGCGCCAATCACAATCTGACCACTATCGGGTGCGTGGACAGTTACGGGATTGCCCAGCGACCTGCCAGTAATGAGAGTGGCCCCGGGCGAGCCGGCACCGCCCATGGCAACCGTGCCAGCGCCCAGTGCGGCATTGGTGAACTTGGCCTCCACCGTGCCGTTACGGATAGTGAGCCCACCGGTGAAGGTGTTTGCGCCTCCCAGAGACAGCAGCCCCGAACCAGTCTTAGTCAGAGAAGCGCTCACCCCACCATCGTCGGCAAGGTTGCCAGTAAGAGTGATGTTGCGCGCGGTGCCGGCACTGTCCTGCGCCTGAATGATCACGCCACCGTCGGCGGCGCCGAGTTGCATGTCCAGCGAAGAGCTCCAGTTCCGATCGGCGCCCAGCGTGCCGCCCTGGAGTTGGATCGTGATCGGCAGGTCAGCCGCTGCGGAACCTCGGGTGATGCCTTGCTGGCCAAGGTAGAGACTGCCGCCGCTCAGTTGCAGCAATGCAGACGAGGCAGCGTTGAAAGTGCCAGATTCGCTGCCAAACTGAATGCCGTTGGCAGTTACGATGCCACTGGACTGGTACATGCTGGCGAAGTAGGAATCATCGGTCGTGCCCGCCTTAAAAAAGTAAATCCGGTTGTCGGTGCTACCAGTTCCAATCGTAAGCGTGCCACCCTGCACATCGAGCCTGCCATTGGATGCGGGCGTGTTGCCGATACGAATCTCGCCGGACCGGGAAGCTTCGGTGCCAACATTTACCGTGGCGCCGCCTTGCACGGTCATAGTCGAAGTGTTAGAGATGGCAGTGCCGTTTCCGATGCCGAGGTAGGCATTGTTGACGGTGGACGTGGTGCTGTTGCCACTGACCGTTAAGGTGCCACCGGCAAGAGTATAGTTCACGCTGCGGCTGTTGCTAGAAATATTGTAACCGGTATTGTTGCCGGGCGTGATGTTAAAAGTCCCTCCGCTTTGATTGAAGCTGGCGACTGCAACTTTACCGACGTTGGCAGTATAATTCCCAGCGGTCATATTGACGGTGCCAGCACCGTTAAAGTTGTATTGCGAATTAGACGCACCGCCACCGAGATTCAAGACTGCGCCCGAGTTCACAGTGATGGCGGCTGGCTTGTTTCTTTGATAGGTGATAGCGGAATTGATGGTCGCAGTTTTTTCAGCAGCCACGCTGATCGAGGTATTATTCGAGCCATCGTCGAGCTGCAGCTCGACTCCCGCGCCTCCCGAAAGCGTGTAACCACTATTGGCGAAAGTGATTCCGCCACCGACCTGAACCGCTCCCGAAAGCGTCACCGTATAGCTGCCATCCGTGCCCGTACCGAAGGTGGCGGAATCCATGCTGGAATTGTTCCAGTTCTGATTGTTAGCGCCGATTGTTTCGTTGCGCCAGTTGCCGGTATTGTTGGCCCAGTTGCCGCTGCCGTCTTGCGCGCCAGTCACAGCTGAATTCGCATCCCAGGTCAACGGATACGACGGACGCGTGAAATTCCTATCTTGTAGGCTGGGGCCGACCGTCACCGGATTGGTGAAGCCATCCAGCTGAATAGTCGAGCCTGTCGAGGCGGTGAGTGTATAAGTGCCAGACGCCAGACCCGTGATGATATAACGGCCACTCGCATCTGTGTTGGCGCTTTGAGTGGGAGACACGCGCACAGCAATTCCTTGCAGCGGCAAACCCTGAATCGTACTCACCACACCTTCGATGAAAAACGTGCCAGACGCGCCGCCCACTTGAACCACATAGTCCGCTGTGGTGCTGAGACCTTTCATATCAGAAACGGTGCATTGCACAATATAGAAGCCAGCCGCCGGCCAGCTTTTGCTGGCGATCGCACTGTTGTTCGTCGTCGTCGTGCCATTGCCCCAATCCCAAAAGTAGGCCAGCGTGTCGCCATTCGGATCGCTGGCGTTACAGGTAAAGGTGACGCTGCCATTGACCGCGGGGTTGGAATTGTTGGCGCTAAGAGTCGCCTCTGGCGGGAGATTGCCAGAAACGTTGCCGCGAGTCGCCGTGACATCGATCCAGTTCACACCGTCTGGGTCGGTGCCGCGCGCCACCGGGGTGATGTGGATAGCTGCCGCAGTGTCGGAGAAGGTCATGCCAATCGGCAGAACGGCGTCGGTCTTCTCAGAGGTATCAGGCTGCATGTCGAGCAACAGTGGTTGTTGGTAGCCGCCGTTGATGTTGGCCCAGTTCACCAGCACGCCGTCTCGCATGCCGTAGTTCGTGCCATAGAGTTGACGATGTTCGATCCAGTAATCATCCGAGTTGCCGGGGCGCTGCACGACGAGCGCTCGCTGGTTTCCGTCGGCCTGGACCTTATCCATGGCGCGGATGCGCGTAGTGGTGGTGCCATTGGTCGTGATCTTCACCACGTCTGAGTCGGGTATCCAATCGAGATAGTTCTTCACACTGGCACCGAAATGCCGGCTGGAATGCGGTGAAGGACCCACCCCCATGATGTCGAAGACGTTTCCATAAGCCCACTCGTCGCCGGGGCCTATCACGCTGCCATCATCGGTATCCCATGCACCAGAATGCGGCAGGCCGAAATTGTGGCCCACCTCATGAGCGCAGGTTTTGAGGTTCCACTGGCGGTTGTGCAGCCACGCTCCGCGCGCGCCCACAAAGGCCACACCGGCGGTTCCGGGCATGTTTGGCTGGCTGCCGGAGATCACCACCTCATAGGTATAGTCCGTGTAAATGTAACCCGCGGCCACAGCCGCCGTGCGCGCGGCATCCAGTATCCGGCCAAATTTGTTGTAATAACTGGCATTGTTCGGCAGCCGCAGAACCGGCGTGAATTCGGAACCCTGCCCCTCCAACGCGAACGTCGCCTTTTGATAAGACATGTTAGTATAAACGGAATTCATGTCAGAGATCAAAGTCTGCAAAGTCGAATCAGTGGCGCTCTGTCCTTGAAAATCTGGAAAATCCACGCGGATGATCAGCAAAGTTTTCTGCCCTTCAGTTTGAGGGCTGGCCGCGATCACGCCGTCCAGATCCCTGGCTGCGGTCGCAGTGTCACCGGACTGCTCGGCACCCTCCTCATCAAGCAGGGCGGCGATGGCATGGGACTCACCGCAGCAGCGGGCCATCCGGAAGTCACCCAGT
>JBDQLO010000027.1:0-8319 GCA_040262735.1 Fluviibacter sp. | reverse complement strand
AGCGGTAATCGGTGGCTGCAGGAATGTCGTCATGCAGCACCCCACCCGCTTTGGCAAAGACGGTATGCGCTGCCTGCGCATCGACCGGTGTTTGGTGGCTGGCCGGCAAGCCCACACAGCAGCACGCATAGCCAAGTCGCAGGAGTTCCGTCGCGCAGACGAGTGCATCGCCCCCGTTGTTGCCGGGGCCCACCAGAATCAGGATCGGATCGGGCCGATCTTCCATCAACGTTTGCACCCATTTGGCCGCAGCAGCTCCAGCACGCTGCATCAGGCCCGGTTGCGGTTTGTCTGCCAAGGCGGCGGCTTCGACGGCGCGAATGGCGCTCACCATCAGTAAGGGAGCATCGGTCAGGGTTGGCATGCGTGCAGCGTCTCGGGGCATGGATCAGTTCCACTGGGTTGGCGCGGGGGCGGCAACCATGGGTAAATTCGTATTTTATCGCGATGACGGTCGGGCAAACTGTTTTGCAAGCCGGATCGTGGCGGCATGAATCTCGACCGTGTCTTCAATCGGGCGGGCGTAACCACCGGCCATGGCCAAAACGACGGGTGTACCCCGGTCGCGAAAGGTGGAGAGCACGTGGCGGTCGCGGGTCAGCAGGCCTTGTGCCGTGAGTGACAGCCGGCCAAGCCGGTCGCCCACGTAGGGGTCGGCCCCGGCCAGATAGATACAGAGATCGAACGCGCCGGTGGCCATGACCTGTGCCAGGGCGCCATCCAACGCTTGCAGATACGCTTCGTCACCGGTGCCGTCTGGCAGTTCGATATCCAGATGGCTGCGTGCCTTCTCGAAGGGAAAGTTGCGGGCACCATGCAGGGAGCAGGTGTAGATGTCGGTGTCATCGCCCAAAATATCGGCGGTACCGTTACCCTGATGCACATCGCAGTCGATGATCGCTACGCGTTGAACTGCGCCGGCCGCTTGCAAAGCGCGCGTGGTGACAGCTGCGTCATTGAACACGCAGAAGCCTTCGCCCCGATCGTAATGGGCATGGTGGGTGCCGCCCGCCAGATTCGCCGCGATCCCATCGCGCAGCGCCGCCTTTGCGGCCGCCAGCGTGGCGCCGGCCGAGCGCCGGGAACGTTCGACCATGGCAGGTGTCCAGGGAAAGCCGATGGCGCGCTGTTCATCCGCCGAGAGCAACCCCTGGCTAACCCGTTGAATATATTGGGGGCAGTGCGCCAAGGCCAGGGTATCGTCATCGACAGCGGGCGGCAAATGCAGCATGTCTGGGCTGAAGTCGCCGCTGGCGAGCAGCGCGGCGCGTAGCAGCGCATACTTCTCCATGGGGAAGCGGTGACCTGGCGGCAGGGGCAATACGAAAGTGTCTGAATAATAGAGCTCCACGGTCAGGATTTGACCACGGAAAAGCCATTTTGGCGGCTCCCCGAGCGTATAATTCATGGCTTCGTTTCTGTCACTTTCCGGCGCATTGCCGCCGGGCTTCCGGGTTCCGCTCATGTCGTCAGTGATTGCCTTGCGTGGCGCGGCCGCGCTTTCCGAATTCCGTACCCAACGTCTGCTGGAGCGCCTGAAGACCGCCTGGCCCGCCATCACCGGGATTGAAAGCGAATACCTCTATCTGGTCGAACAGTCGTCACCGTTGGACGCGGCCGAAACCGAGCGACTTAACGCCGTCCTGGAAGCGACGGGTGCGGTTAGCGATGTGGCGGGTGCCTTCATCGTTGCGCCGCGACTGGGTACGATTTCACCGTGGTCATCAAAGGCCACCGATATTTTGCGTCACTGTGGTCTGGGCAACGTGGTGCGCGTCGAGCGCGTCACCCGTTATGTGCCCGTTGCCGGCAAGAAAATGCCTTCGGCGACTGAGCGAGGTGCAATGGCCGCGCTGTTGCACGATCGTATGATCGAAACCGTTCTGGATAACGTTGCCGCGGCCCATGCACTGTTTGATCACGTGGCGCCGCGTCCGCTGGCGACCGTCGATATTCTGTTGGGTGGCCGCCCGGCGCTGGATGCGGCCAACCGCGACATGGGGCTGGCGCTGTCGGATGACGAAGTCGAATATCTCGTAACTATCTTCACCGAAGCCGGCCGTAACCCGACCGATGTGGAGCTGATGATGTTCGCGCAGGCCAACTCCGAGCATTGTCGCCACAAGATCTTTAACGCCGACTGGATCATCGATGGCGTGACTGAAGCCAAGTCGCTGTTCAGCATGATTCGCGATACGCACAACAAGACGCCGCAAGGCACCATCGTCGCCTACTCGGATAACGCCGCCATCATGGAAGGTGCCGAGGTCGAGCGCTTCTATCCGCGCGCCGACGGCATTTACGCCTTTAGCAACGAACTGACGCATTATCTGGCCAAGGTCGAAACACACAACCATCCGACAGCCATTTCACCATTCCCGGGGGCGGCGACTGGCTCGGGTGGCGAAATTCGTGATGAAGGTGCGACCGGTAAGGGCTCCAAGCCCAAGGCCGGTCTCTGCGGTTTTACGGTGTCGAACCTGAATCTGCCCGATGCCAGGCAGCCTTGGGAACGCCCGGCGAGCAAGCCGGATCGTATTGCCAGTGCCCTCGATATCATGATCGAAGGCCCGATCGGGGCTGCCGCATTCAACAACGAATTCGGTCGCCCGAATCTGGCCGGCTATTTCCGGACCTACGAACAACCGGTCGGCGATATCGTGCGGGGCTATCACAAGCCGATCATGATCGCCGGCGGTGTGGGTTCGATTCAGGCAGAACAATCGTTTAAACAGGAAACCTTTGAACCGGGCACGCTCTTTGTGCAGCTCGGTGGGCCGGGCATGCTGATCGGGCTGGGTGGCGGCGCCGCCTCGTCGATGGCGTCGGGCAGCAATCAGGCGGATCTGGATTTTGCCTCAGTCCAGCGGGGCAACCCCGAAATCGAGCGTCGTGCGCAGGAAGTGATCGACCGTTGCTGGCAGATGGGCGCGAACAACCCGATTCTCTCTGTCCACGATGTGGGTGCCGGTGGTTTATCGAATGCCATGCCGGAACTGGCGCATTCGGGTGGCGTCGGCGCCCGCTTTGAACTGCGGGCGATCCAGAGCGAAGACCCGGGCATGAGTCCGGCCGAACTCTGGTGTAACGAGGCGCAAGAACGTTATGTATTGGCGATCGCGCCAAAAGATCTGGAGCGTTTCGCTGCCCTATGCGAACGCGAGCGCTGTCCATTTGCCGTGGTCGGTACGGCAACGGCCGAAGGCCAGCTCGTTGTCAGCGATTCGCTGTTCAACAACCATGCTGTCGATATGTCGATGCACGCATTACTTGGCAAACCGCCGCGCATGACGCGTGATGTGACACATGAAGCCGAAGACGGTGTCGAACTCGATGTGGACGCCATTGATCTTAAAGATGCTGTATATCGCGTGATGCGTTTGCCGACCGTGGCTGATAAATCGTTCCTCATCACGATCGGCGACCGAAGCGTTGGTGGTCTCACCGCACGCGACCAGATGGTCGGTCCCTGGCAAGTGCCGGTGGCCGATGTCGCCGTCACGGCGATGGGCTACAACACGCGTCTGGGTGAAGCCTTCGCCATGGGCGAGCGCACACCGGTTGCGGTGCTCGATGCGCCGGCCTCGGGTCGTATGGCCGTGGGTGAAGCCTTGACCAATCTGGCGGCTGCGCGTGTCGCCAACATGGCCGACATCAAACTCTCGGCGAACTGGATGGCTGCAGCCGGTGCCCCGGGTGAAGACGCGCGTCTGTTCGATACCGTGAAAGCGGTGTCGGAGCTTTGCCAGGCCCTGGATGTTGCGATTCCGGTCGGTAAAGATTCACTCTCGATGCGCACGCGCTGGGACGAGAACGGCAAGACCCAAGAGGTGGTCTCGCCACTGTCGCTGATCGTGACGGCGTTTGCTCGCGTCCCCGATATTGCCCAGACGCTCACGCCGGTGCTTGACCGCGATGTGGCCGACAGCGAACTCATTCTGGTTGATCTGGGCAACGGTAAGAACCGTCTCGGTGGCTCGGCGTTGGCTCAGGTCTTTAATGCCACCGGTGACGATGCGCCAGATCTAGATAACCCGCAACAAATCAAAGCTTTTTACGCAGCAATCCAGTCATTGAACGAAGATGGTCTGCTGCTGGCTTATCACGACCGTTCAGATGGGGGGCTGTTGGCCGCCGCTGCAGAAATGGCCTTTGCCTCACGTTGTGGCGTCACCATCAATGCCGATATCCTCTGCGTGGATCCGATGGATCAAGACGTGGACTACGACAAGAAACCCGGCATTTTGCAGGGCCGTCGTAACGAACGTCTATTGCGCGTGCTGTTCAGCGAAGAGTTGGGTGTACTGATTCAGGTGCGTCGTTCGGACCGCGAAGCTGTGATGGCGCGTCTGCGTACGCATGGCCTGTCGCGTTACTCCGAAGTAGTGGGTTACCCGAACCAGACTGACGAACTGCGCGTATCGCACCTTGGCAAAACAGTCCTGGCCGAACCGCGAACAGACTTGCAACGCGCCTGGTCGGAGACTTCGTTCCGTATCCAGTCGCTGCGCGATAACCCGGCCTGTGCCCAGGCCGAATACGACCGCATTCTCGATGACAAGGATCGTGGTCTATTTGCGGCTTTGTCGTTTGATCCCTCCGACAACATTGCCGCACCGTTCATCGCCAGTGGCGCGCGACCCCGTGTGGCCATTTTGCGTGAGCAGGGCGTGAATGGCCAGGTGGAAATGGCGGCAGCCTTTGATCGCGCTGGTTTTACGGCCGTCGACGTGCACATGAGTGATCTGCTGACCGGTCGTGTATCGCTCGACAACGTTGCCGGTCTCGCTGCCTGCGGGGGCTTTTCATATGGCGATGTCCTGGGTGCCGGGCAGGGTTGGGCGCGGACCATTCGTTTCAACGAGCGTCTGCGTGATGGGTTCGCTCAGTTCTTTAACCGCGCCGATACCTTCGCGCTCGGTGTTTGTAACGGTTGTCAAATGATGAGCACACTGCAGGATCTGATTCCGGGCGCGGATCACTGGCCGCGTTTTGTGCGTAACCTAAGCGAACAGTTCGAAGCGCATCTGGTCATGGCTGAAGTACCGCATTCCCCTTCGATCTTTATGGCGGGCATGTACGGTAGCAAGCTACCCGTGATTGTCTCGCATGGTGAAGGTCGTGCGCAGTTCGCCAACGGCGGTGACTTGGATAAGGCGCTGGTCGCGCTGCGTTATATCGATAGCCAGGGTAACGCAACGGAGCGTTATCCGTTTAACCCGAATGGTTCGCCGCAAGGCGTGGCCGGCGTTACGACAGCGGACGGCCGCTTTACGGTGATGATGCCGCACCCGGAACGGACATTCCGCACGCTGCAGATGTCGTGGTACCCGGGCAAGTTCGGTGAGGTCTGGGGTGAAGATGGTCCTTGGCTGCGCATGTTCCGCAATGCACGTAAGCACTTGGGTTAACCGCAGCGCTCCTCGCATATCATCCAAAAAAAAGGGAGGCCTAAGCCTCCCTTTTTTGCTACTGAGGGATTCGGCTTACTGGACCTTGGCGCTGGCGCGCATCTTCTGGAGATCTTTCTGGAACTCTTGGTTGATGACCGCATCACGGAATTGCGCTTTGGCCTGATCGAAGCTCGGCGGGTTAAACGGACGACGATCTTCCAGCTGCACGACAAACCAGACGTTGTCGGCGCTGACGGCCGGAGTGTATTTGCCCTTACCCAGTTTTACAATGGCATCGGCCACCGGTTTCGGGAAGGCCGTAATCGGATTCCAGCCGATATCGCCACCATTTTCTTTGGCGTTCGGGCCAACCGAGTATTGCTTGGCAACGCTGTCAAAGCTGTCACCCGAATCCAACTTGGTCGTAACTTCTTTCGCAGTGGCCTGGCTTTGCACAATGATCAAACGGGTCTTGAATTCTTCCTTACCCATGTTGGCCATGGTCTGATCGTACAGCTGCTTGAGCTGAGCATCCGACGGTACATGCTTTTGGGCGTAGGTGATCTGGTAGGCGCGAATGAGCACGCCCTGATCGGCGAGACGGATAGCCGTCTGCACATCGGGTTGTTTATCAAGACCAGCCTTCTTGGCAGCCTGGACGATCAGTTCGCGGTCGATCAGCTCTTCACGAATGGCTTGACGCAGTTGTGCATTATCTTGAGCCCCTTGAGCAACCTTTTCCGAAACGAGCGCATCGGACAAAGATTGCGGGATAGCGGTGCCATTCACCGTGGCAACGTTGCCAGCGGCAAGAGCGGGTAGGGCTGAAACGAGAGCAGCAGCAACCAGAGTCGTTGCCAGAGTAGTAGAGCGTAGCGCTTTGAAATTCATGTGTTATTCCGTAGTTGATGCGCACCTGATCGATGGGTCAGGCACTTAATGAGCAGCATAAAGCGTGCAGGGATTCTTGGCTAGTCTTTTTGCAGATCTTGGACGGCAGATCTTCCTGAAATCGTCATTTAAGCCGGCAGCACCTTCTTGAAGGGGCGAACCAACACGTTACCGTATACGCCGGCAGTTACGTAAGGGTCGGCAGCCGCCCAGGTTTTTGCCTCTTCCAGGCTGGGAAACTCGGCGACGATGGCGCTACCGGTAAACCCGGCCGGGCCAGGATCCGGGGAGTCAACGGCCGGGAAGGGGCCAGCCAGTATCAGGCGACCCTCGGCTTGTAGGGCTTGCAGGCGTGCCACGTGTTCCGGTCTTACCGCCAGACGTTTTTGCAGTGAGTTCGGCGTATCTTCGCCAACGATCAGATAAAGCATGCTTAGTTTCCTTCTTTGGGGAGATATCTGGACATATACACACCCTGTGCCAGTACGAAGAGCAGCATGAGCCCCATGCCACCGAAAAGTTTGAAGCTGACCCAGGTATCGGTATCAAATTGGTAGGCCACAATCAGATTCAGGGCACCCATGATGCTAAAGAAAAGGATCCAGGCAACGTTGAGTCGTTGCCACAGGGCGTTGGGAAGTTCGATCTGTTGTCCCATCATCGCCTGTACGAGGTTCTTCTTCATAAACTGATTCGACACGAAAAAGACGACAGCGAACAGCCAGTAAAGAATGGTCGGTTTCCATTTGATGAAAGTTTCATCACGCAACCAGATGGTCGCACCGCCGAATACCACGATGAGCCCCAGGCTTACCCATTGCATCGGGTCAACCTTGCGGGTCTTGAGCCAGGTCCAACCGATTAGACCGGCCGTGGCGACGATGGCAATGGCCGTAGCGACGTAGATATCGGCCAGCTTGAAGGCGGCAAAAAATAGAACGATGGGCAGGAGGTCAAACAGAATCTTCATAACACGCTATCTTACGGCAGGGTGATGGTCGAAGCTAGGCTCGTTGGTGTGGCTTTGGGATCGTAAGGCAGGATGCCGAGACACGGGGCATCGATGCGTTGATGCAGTGTGTTGATGTTCTCTGCTTGTGCCTGAAACGCCGGATCGACATGGTTGCCGATCCAACCGGCCAGACGACACCCTTCGTGTTCGAGCGCCAGCAAGGTCAATAATGTGTGATTCAGGCAGCCAAGGCGAAGGCCAACGACGAGTATGACTGGAATATCGAGTGCCCGGATCAGGTCGGGTTGAGAGAGGCGCTCCGACAACGGGGCATATAAGCCGCCGACGCCTTCGACCAGGACGAAGTCAGCACAATCACTGGCCGCGTTGAAACTTGCCGTGATCGGTGGCAGCGTAATTTCAGTACCCGCGTGGCGAGCCGCGATATGCGGCGAGACCGGTTCGGAGAGCAACCACGGATTGATCATACGGGCGTCGATGGCGATGTTGCTGGCGGCCATCAACCGGCGTACGTCCTCGTTCTCCCCGTCTGCCTCGATACCAGCGGCGACGGGCTTGAGCCCCACGGCGCGTAAGCCATTCAGCGCCGCACGCGCCAGCAGCGCACAGGTGGCGTGGGTTTTTCCAATCTCGGTATCGGTGCCGGTGATGAAGTAAGCATGCGTCATAACGTCTGGATCAGTCGCGCTGGCCATGGATGGTTAAAACACAGTAAGTCAGTGGCAGGCCGCGCGGGGTGCGCAGCGCTTCATAGGCGTCAATGAGACGGTCACGCGCCGAACGCGTGAGCGGTGTTTGATGCGTCGACGGCAGACGATTGGCCCCCACCCCGCGTATCGAGTGGCGCAAGGCGCTGAAATCAGCATGCCAGGTGGTAACGGGTTGGCATCGGGCGGTAATCAGCTGAATACCACTATTTTGGAATACATCGCGTAGGGTCGTTTCCTGTGGCATGGCAAGTAAGTGCGCGGCTGGAGAGAGCGCTGCCGTTCGGAACGCAGTGGTCATTTCATGGAAGGTGCCGTTGACCAGCGTGGTCAGCCATAGGCGCGCGCCCGGCTT
>JBDQLO010000026.1:0-8404 GCA_040262735.1 Fluviibacter sp. | reverse complement strand
GGCCGTGATACACGAGGTCATTCCAATCGGGAATGATGTTGTTGACCGGGCAGCCGTTATTACAAAACGGGATACCGCAATCCATGCAGCGGGCACCCTGTTGCTGGGCGGCGGCGTCTTCCAGCACCGCAACAAATTCGCGGTAATGCTGTTTACGTGCCTCCGGCTTTTCGTAGGCCTCACTCAGACGTTCGAATTCGAGGAATCCAGTCGGCTTTCCCATTACACAGCCTCCTTAACCTTGGTGTTTTTCTTGATGTCGTCCAGAGCACGACGGTACTCATGCGGCATGACCTTGATGAACTTCGCACGATGCTTTTCCCAGTGGTCGAGCATGTGCTTAGCGTATTGCGAACCCGTCCACTTCACATGATTGGCGATCAACTCCTTGAGCAGGTCCTCATCGGCCATGGTCAGGTGACGCAGATCAACGGCACCGTATTCGGTATCTTCACCAAACTCCGACGCCTCGGCCGCAGCCCTCTCGGCCGGCAAGGGTTCCAGGGCGACCTGGGTCATGTTGCAGCGGCTGGCGAACTTGCCGTCGACATCGTAGACGTAGGCAAAGCCACCCGACATGCCGGCGCCGAAGTTGCGGCCGGTTTGACCCAGCACGACCACGGTCCCACCCGTCATGTACTCGCAACCATGATCACCGACGCCTTCAACAACCGCCGTCGCGCCCGAGTTACGTACGGCGAAACGTTCGCCACCGACGCCGCTGAAATACGCTTCGCCATCGGTTGCACCGTACAGCACGGTGTTGCCAACGATAATGTTGTCTTGCGTCTCACCGCGAAAAGCCGCTGGCGGACGCACCACGATGCGGCCACCCGACAGCCCCTTGCCGACATAGTCATTACCTTCGCCTTCGAGCACGAAGTTCACGCCCTTGGCGAGGAATGCGCCGAAGCTCTGACCGGCGGTACCGTGCAGACGAATGGTCAACGTGTCATCCGGCAGACCGGCAGCGCCGTAGCGCTTGGCGATATCACCCGAGAGCATGGCACCCACGCTGCGGTTCAGGTTACGGATCGGGAAATCGAGCTCCTGTTTTTCCTTACGCGTGATTGCGGGCTTGGCGGCGCCGATCAGTTCGTGATCCAGCGCGCGCTCCAGGCCGTGATCCTGCGTTTCGGCATGACGGATCGCCACTTCGTTCGGCACAGCCGGCATATGAAAGATCTTCGAAAAATCCAAACCCTTCGCCTTCCAGTGTTCGACGCCGGCACGGGTGTCGAGCAGATCGGCGCGTCCGACCAGATCATCGAATCGGCTGATGCCCATCGATGCCATGAGTTTGCGGACTTCTTCCGCGATAAAGAAGAAGAAATTCACCACGTGTTCCGGCTGACCGCTGAAGCGCTTACGCAGTTCCGGATCCTGCGTGGCGACCCCGACCGGACAGGTATTCAGGTGACACTTTCGCATCATGATGCAACCGGTCACCACCAGCGGGGCTGTGGCAAAACCGAATTCGTCGGCGCCGAGCAGGGCGCCAATCACAACATCACGACCGGTCTTGAGCTGACCGTCGGTTTGCAGGCGAACGCGGCCACGCAGGCGATTGAGGACCAGCGTCTGCTGGGCTTCGGCCAGGCCAAGCTCCCACGGCGCACCTGCGTGTTTAACTGACGAGATTGGCGAAGCCCCCGTGCCGCCGTCATGGCCGGCAATCACGATATGGTCTGCTTTGGCCTTGGCAACACCGGCAGCCACCGTGCCGACACCGACTTCGGCGACAAGCTTCACGGAAACGGAAGCGACCGGGTTGGAATTCTTCAGATCATGGATCAACTGCGCCAGATCTTCGATCGAGTAGATGTCGTGGTGCGGCGGCGGCGAAATCAGGCCGACGCCCGGTACCGAGTGGCGCAGAAAGCCGATATATTCGCTGACTTTATGACCCGGCAGCTGACCGCCTTCGCCCGGCTTGGCGCCCTGCGCCATCTTGATCTGGATCTGATCCGAGTTGGCCAAATATTCGGCGGTCACGCCGAAACGGCCGGAGGCCACCTGCTTGATCGACGAGCGCAGCGAATCGCCCGCCTTCAGCTCGATATCGCGTTCGATACGACCCTGGCCGATGATGTCGGAGAGCCTTTCACCCGCCTTCACCTTGCGGAAACGGCCGGCATCTTCGCCACCTTCACCGGTATTCGACTTACCGCCGATACGGTTCATGGCAATCGCCAGCGTGGTGTGCGCTTCGGTCGAGATCGACCCCAGCGACATGGCGCCGGTGGCGAAACGCTTGACGATTTCGCTGGCCGGTTCGACTTCGTCGATACTGATCGACGGACCGGCCGGCTTGATGTCGAACAAACCCCGCAGCGTCATATGACGCTTGGTCTGATCGTTGATGATGCGAGAATATTCTTCGAAGGTTTCGTACTTGCCCGAACGGGTGGCATGCTGCAGCTTGGCGATTGCATCCGGTGTCCACATATGCTCTTCACCACGGATACGGAAAGCATATTCGCCGCCAGTTTCCAGTAGATTGTTCAGCACCGGATCCTGCGCAAAAGCACGATCATGCACACGCAGCGCTTCTTCGGACACCTCATCCAGACCGATACCTTCGACTTGAGTGGCGGTACCCGTGAAGTATTCCTTCACAAACTCCGAAGCCAGGCCAATGGCTTCGAAGATCTGGGCGCCGTTGTAGGACTGGTAGGTTGAAATACCCATCTTCGACATGACCTTGCGCAGACCCTTGTTCACGGCCTTGATGTAACGCTTGCCGGCTTCATAGGCCGACAGTTCGCCCGGCAGCGCGCCAGCCACATCGGCGATGGTGTCGAACGCCAGCCACGGGCAGACGGCTTCAGCACCATAACCGGCGAGCAACGCGAAGTGGTGGACTTCACGCACGGAACCCGAATCGACGACCAGACCGGTCGAGGTGCGCAGACCGGTCTTGACCAGATGCTGATGTACGGCGCTGGTGGCCAGCAGCGCCGGAATCGGTGCACGCTGACGATCCACGTTGCGATCGGACAGGATGAGCACGTTATAGCCTTCGGCCACACTCGCCTCCGCACGGGCACAGAGCGCTGAGAGGGCGGCCTTCGAACCTTCGGCACCGTCGACGGCCGGAAAGGTGATGTCCAGCACCAGCGCACGGAACTTGCCGTTGGTGAGTTTATCGATCTGACGCAGCTTGGCCAGGTTGGCCGAGGTCAGCACTGGCTGATCCACTTCCAGACGAAGCGGCGGTTCTTCGCCCGGCTTCACATCGATACCCAGCAGGTTGGGGCGCGGCCCGATGAACGACATGGTCGACATGACGATCTCTTCACGGATCGGGTCGATTGGCGGGTTTGTCACCTGCGCAAACAATTGCTTAAAGTAGTTGTAAAGCGGCTTATCTTTATCCGACAGCACCGGCAACGGGCTGTCGTTACCCATTGAACCGGTCGCCTCTTCGGCATTGCTGGCCATGGGTTCAAGGATGAACTTCAGGTCTTCTTGCGTGTAACCAAACGCTTGTTGCGTATGGATCAGGGATTCGCGCAGACCTTCGGTATCTTCGACCTCCGGGAGGTTTTCCAGATGCTGGCGGCTCTGCTCGATCCATTGACGATACGGGCGCGCACTCGAAATACTGCGCTTCAGTTCTTCGTCGTCAATAATGCGGCCCTGTTCCAGATCAATCAGGAACATTTTGCCCGGCTGCAAACGCCACTTCTTGTTGACTTCTTCCTGCGGGAAAGTCAGCACGCCCATTTCGGAAGCGAGCATGACGATGCCGTCGTCGGTGATCTGATAGCGTGCCGGACGCAGACCATTACGATCCAGCGTGGCACCGATCATGCGGCCATCGGTAAACGCCACGGCAGCAGGGCCGTCCCACGGCTCCATCATCGCAGCGTTGTATTCGTAGAACGCGCGACGCTCTTCGTCCATCAGCGGGTTTTCGGCCCAGGCTTCCGGAATCAGCATCATCATGGCCTGCGGCATCGAGTAGCCGCCCATGACCAAGAGCTCGAGCGCGTTGTCGAAGCAGGCCGAGTCCGACTGACCTTCGACGATCAACGGCCACAGCTTGTCCAGATCTTCGGCCAGCCACTCGGAAGCCATCGCCTTCTGACGGGCGCGCATCCAGTTGACGTTGCCGCGTACGGTGTTGATTTCGCCGTTGTGGGCGATCATCCGGAACGGATGCGCCAGATCCCAGGTCGGGAAAGTATTGGTCGAAAAACGCTGGTGCACCAGCGCGATGGCCGATATGAGCGCGGGATCTTGCAGATCCAGGAAATAAGCTCCCACCTGGTTGGCCAGCAGCATGCCCTTGTAGACCATGGTGCGCGACGATAGCGACGGCAGATAGAACTGTTTACCGTCTTCGAGCTTGAGTTTGCGTACGGCGTGTTCGGCGCGCTTACGCACAACAAACAGCTTACGTTCAAACGCGTCCTGATCCTTCAGGGATTCTGGACGGCCGATAAAAACCTGGCGCGTGACGGGTTCAAGATCACGGGCGGCTTCGGCCAAAATGGTATTGTCGACCGGCACGTCGCGCCAGCCAAGAAATTCGAGACCTTCTTCATGGATGATGCGAGCCAGTACCGATTCGCAGGCTTTACGACCGGTGATCGATTGCGGCAGAAACACATTGCCCACGGCATAGTGGCCGACCGGTGGCAAGCGCAGCCCTTGCTTGGCGCGCTCGGCACGTAGAAACGCGTCCGGCAGTTGAATCAGGATCCCGGCGCCATCACCGAGCAGCGGATCGTAGCCAGTGGCACCACGATGTTCCAGGTTTTCAAGGATGAGCAGACCCTGTTCGACGATCTCGTGGCTCTTTTCATTCTTGATGTGCGCAACAAAACCGACGCCACACGCGTCGTGTTCATTAGCCGGGCTGTATAGACCCTGGCGCTCTGGTGCTCCCATGTGCTTTTCCTTCTATCAATCCATGAACCCGCCGGCCAAACCGGCACTGCACAAAAGTGATCTTCGTTCGGCTGTGATGCACCAAAACGAACCGGCCAATATACGCCCAAACCCCCTTCCAATTCAAGACGCTGCGGCGCAAAAACCGGCGTTTTCCAGAATTTTTTTGGGGGAATGGCGTGCCTGCCCCATCAGGCTACGCAACGACCGTGCCAGAAGCTTTCTGTCTGAGGCCAAAGAACGAAATTATGAATGCACTTGCCTAAAAATTAAGCAGTCATTGAGAGGCTGGTCGGGGGCTCTGCGTTTCGCGCCGGCCGACCCGCCAAACCGGCCTTAATCGCCGCCAGAATGGCGGTATCATCGGCCTCGGCCGATACAACGGCCTGGCCAATCGCACTCAGCAATACGAGTCTCATGACACCGGCGCTGACTTTCTTGTCGTGACGCATGAGTTCCAGATAACGCTCGGCGGAGGCTTGGGGCGTGGCCGCCAGCCACGGGCCGGTCACCGGCAGCCCCACGCGCTCAAATAGCCCCTTGATGCGCTCTACATCGCCCGCTTCGATCCAGCCCAGCTGTTTCGACAGTAAAGCCGCCATCACGGTGCCGGCCGCCACGGCTTCGCCATGCAACCAGCGGCCGTAGCCCATACCTGTTTCAATGGCATGGCCAAAGGTATGTCCTAAATTGAGTAGCGCCCGCTCACCGGCTTCGCGTTCGTCGCGCGCCACCACCTCGGCCTTGTGCGCACAAGATTGGTAGACCGCCTGCGCCAGCAGCGTCTTGTCCTGATGCATCAGGCCGTCGGCATACTGTTCCAACCAGTGAAAAAAAGCCTCGTCGCGAATCAGGCCATATTTGATCACTTCCGACATGCCCGCCGCCATTTCGCGCGGCGGCAGAGTCTCGAGTGTGTCCAGATCCGCCAGCACCAGTTTGGGCTGGTAGAACGCACCGATCATGTTCTTGCCCAGCGGATGGTTGATGGCGGTTTTACCGCCCACCGATGAATCCACTTGCGACAACAGCGTGGTCGGCACCTGAATAAAGGGCGCGCCGCGCTGGTAACACGCCGCCGCAAAACCCACGAGATCGCCAATCACCCCGCCACCCAGCGCAATCAGCGTGGTGCCCCGCTCGCAGCGATGCTCGAGCAAGGCATCAAAAACGGTGTTCAGGGTTTCCCATGATTTGTATTCTTCGCCATCGGGCAAAACCACCGAAAAGGCGGGGCAGCCCAGCGAGGCCAGTGTGGCCATTACCTGGTCGAGATACAGCGGTGCCACCGTCGTATTGGTGATCACCACCGCCCCCATCTTGGGGTTCAGATGCGGCCGCCACAACTCGGCATTAGCCAACAGACCACAGCCAATATGAATAGGGTAACTGCGCTCATCAAGCGCGACCGTCAGAGTCTGATGCGTTGGATTCATGCCGTTATTGTAGCCCGAGCGCCAAAACAACGAGGTCGTTTCAGGTCAGCTTACCCGCCTTGGTCAGCGCATTCACGATAGCCTGCACGACCTGTTGGGGTGCGCCACGCCCGGTTTCCACGACGGCATGCGCCACTTCACGATACAGCGGGTCACGAATCGTGTGCAGCTCCTTCAAGCGCGCCAGGGGATCCGCCACATTCAGCAGCGGCCGGCTTTTATCATGCCGCGTTCGCTCGGCCAGCAGCTCTGGCCGCGCGCTTAAGTAGACCACAAAACCTTGCTGACGCAGCACCTCGCGGTTCTCGGGGCGCAGCACAATGCCGCCGCCGGTACTCAACACCACATCGGGCGCCTGCGCCAGGACCGCCAAGACTTCCTGCTCACGCTTGCGGAAACCATCCTCGCCTTCGATCTCGAAAATCAGCGGAATCGTGACGCCATTGCGCTTTTCGATCTCATGATCGGTATCGACAAACGTTTTACCCAAGCGCCGCGCCAGCAATCGACCAACCGTCGACTTGCCAGCGCCCATAAGGCCAACAAGGAAAACATTCGGAGCAGGGGGTTGGGGGTTAGGCATACAAATTAGATGCGATTTACTACTGATGGCCAGCCATGATTTGTGGTGAAATGAACACCAGCAACTCGCGACGCTGTTCTGTCGTGGAACGGTATTTGAACAGATTCCCGATAAACGGAATATCTCCCAGAAACGGGACCTGCGTGACGAGATTATCCACTTTCTTGATAAAAACGCCCCCTATCGAAACTGTGCCACCGTTTTCCACCAGGACATCGGTCGTGACGATCGTGCTCTTGATCGGTGGATTGGTTGACCCAGGAATCAGCTGCATCGCTGCATAATCCGGCTCTTCCTTCCGAACGATCAGCTTCAAACGCACTTTGCCATCAGGCGTAATCTGAGGTGTCACATCCAGAGACAATACCGCTTTCTTAAACTCCACCGTCGGAATGGTCGTTCCTCCGGTTTGCGCCGTTGATAGGTAGGGAATTTCTGTGCCATCTTCAATGAGTGCTTTGACATTATCGCCAGTCACGACTTTGGGGCTAGAAATGATTTTGCCGCGGCCATCAGATTCCAGCGCTGAAAGTTCAACATTCAATATTTTTGAACCCGTTGGGTTGAGCAATGCGAATGCTAATGTGCCAGCAGCCGATCGTGTTGTTGGTAAATTTACGGAGCCTAGGGTCTGGTTCACTGCAAACGGCTGCCCATTAACGCTGTTAAGCGTCTGGTATGTGGGGCTCCCTGAAGCACTTCCAGGTACATAACGGTTGTAATTTAAGGCTTGGCCTGCCTGGGTCGGCGGCACATACTGTCCACCCCCCAGTTGTAAGCCACCCCCGGTTCTCACACTATCCAACGCGCCTAGCCGAACACCCAACTCCTCATTGAAGGTTTCATTGGCTTCAACAATACGGGCCTCAATCAATACCTGTCGAATCGGCTGATCTACCGCTTGAATCAGTGCGGCAATTTCCGAGAGTTTAAGCCCCGTATCATTAACAAACACCGTGTTTGTGCGTGAGTCGACGCTCACCTTTCCGCGCAGCGTTAACTGTTCCTTCACTAATTTTTCCAGATCCAGAGCCTGGGCAAACTTCATGCGAAAGGCCTGTTGCCGTAAAGGGCCAATGGCCTGGCTTTGCTGCTGCATCTCCATGCTCAGTCGATCCTGCTCTGCGGCCTCGGCACGCGGGCGGATTACGAGAACTCCATCGTCCATCCTGCCGACCAAACCCTTTTGCTGATAGATCGCCTGCAGAACTTCCTCCACCGGCACATCACGCATCACGATCGTCATTGAACCCTTCACAGAATCGCTAACGACAACGTTCACACCGGTTTCTCGCCCCATCATGCCCAGTATTTGTCTGACATCACCATTTTGAATATCAAGAGTGACTTTTCGAACGCCTGAACCGCGACCTGACTTAAGTTTTGGCTTGATATTTTCAGACCCTGTCGCTGACGATTGCGCCGTCAGCGTCTGCGCCAAAACCGTTGAAATGGTCTGTTGCATCAGCCATGGACAGACCATTGC
>JBDQLO010000025.1:0-8411 GCA_040262735.1 Fluviibacter sp. | reverse complement strand
TACTAATGGTGATTGGGTCAAGGACGATATTGTCTTCAGTCAACTGCAGCCCATGAATGGCAGACATGATGTTATTGGCGAGCTTGAGCGCGCCTTCTTCGTCGGTGCTGGGGAGTATTGCAACGAACTCTTCACCCCCCCATCGACAGCACAGATCCAGAGGGCGCTTTAGTTGGGATTGAATCGCCGATGCCACCGCTTTGAGAACACGATCTCCGGCTTCATGGCCATAACGGTCGTTGACGCGCTTGAAGTGATCAATATCCATAAATAGCGCACTGATGGGCGTTTGCTCGCGCATCGATTCACGCCACAGTTTCTCGAAGGTATCGTCAAGTGACCGCCGGTTACACAAGCCGGTGAGGGCGTCATGTTCCGATTTGAAATTGGATTGATCCAGATTATTGGCTTGTCGATAAAGGCGTTGAAACAACCAAGCGATGATCAGGAAGCTGAGCAGATCGTAGCCAATGATCAACGGATGCATTGGCCACGCCTCATAGAGGCTGATTGCCAGGGAGGCGATCAGCAATACCGAAACAACGAAAAAGACCCGGAGAATGTCCCGGCGGATCGGGTTTAGCGAGGGCATTTTGCAATTTTCAAAAGCAGATTTAGACAGATTACGCCAAAGACTGAATCAACGCGATGATTCCGGGCAGTGAAGACCTGCTTTGTAGGCGTTAGAATGCAACAATACCTGCTCCGTCAACCGCCATGAAACCCAATCTCACCATCATTGCCACCCCGTTACTGCTCCTGATCGCCGGCTGCACCCTGACCCAAAAGCCGGCCGGGGTCAGTGATACCGCGACGCCGACAGTGGTAGCGCCTGTGACGCCCATCACTTATGGCGATCCCGCACCCAAAGGGTCTGCTTCGGTGGTACCCGCAGGGCTGACGCTGGACAAATTACCAGCCATGGCCAAAGCCCGCCAGAAAAATCCGGCATCAATCCGGCAATATGCCGGCCAGAATCTGCATGGCCGGGGCAAGTTTGTAAAGACTGCCAAGGGTAATCCGAACGCGGTCGTGGCCGATGTCCGCGTGAGCGGGCTCGGCGAAGTCTCGATCTGGTGCCGGAATATCCTGGGTGCGGTGCCTTCAGGCCGCGTCAGCGGTTTTGACGGCGTGCTGACTGGCGAGGTGTATACCTCGGAAGACTTCAGTAATGATGTGTACTTGAAGGACTGCCGGTTCCGCGATTAATAAACTCACGGGCGGAATACAGGCAGTGCAGGTGCCGATCGTGAGGACCGGCACCGCGAACGCGTTTAGGCGCTGGCTTTTCTCAGGATAGCGTACAGCTCATCTTTGAGGTGCAGCTTCTCTTTTTTCAGCGTTTCGATTTCTTCATGGGTGCCCTGCTCGATATGGGACTCCATGTTTTTGATCTTTTGATCCAGCTCGTTGTGCTTGTCGAACAGACGGGTGAAGTGGTGATCGGTGGTCTTCAGGCGGGTGATCAGATCACGGTATTCGGGAAACATGTTAACTCCGGTTAAACAGGTCATTAAGAGACAACGTATTTGCCTCTCTCTTCAAATATTTTACGCTTCTAAGCCGTTGTCGGCCAGCGATTAGGGCTTTGGGTCGCCACTGGCCGTCGTTTTGTGGCCGTTCATTCGCCGGAAAAACGCAAACTTTTCAGGGAAGTGCTGCGTGATCCAGGCCACGATGCCATATTTCAGAACCTTGCCGGCCAGCAGTGCCACAAACGCCTCAAGAATCCGATCGTCGACGATGCCAAAGAAGATTAGTAGCGGCATTTGCGGTAGCGGCGATGCGCCCACCCCGAAAATGGCCCACACCCCATAGTCATCGATCCAGTGCGACGCTTCGTTCCAGGTCTCTGTACTGATCAGGTTGGGAAACAGCGTGTGTATTTCGTTGTACCCTAGCATATGCGATACGCCCACGATCACGGCGCCAGCGAGCGCGCTGCCGGTAGCACAGCCCAGGCTAAGACTGAGCCAGCGGTGCGGTGCCAGAAGCACTGCCGTGACGATGACTGCCGTGACCGGATAGGCGGCGCTGATCGTACCGCCAAACGACAGAAGCGCGGCCAGCCCGAGTAGGTGGTGCCCGGTGTTGGCGCGCACCATCCAGCCCTGGAGTTTGCGCTCCAGCGCCGTTAGACGCTTACCCATTAACAACGACGCATCAGTCGACGCGGCCCTTATGCTGGATCAGTTCGATCTTGTAACCATCCGGGTCTTCGACAAAGGCAATCACGGTGCTGCCATGTTTCATGGGGCCGGCCTCGCGCACCACCTTGCCACCGGCGGCCTTGATCTGGTCGCAAGCGGCATAGGCATCGTCCACCTGGAGCGCGATGTGACCAAAGGCGGTACCGAGTTCGTATTGAGCGACGCCCCAGTTGTAGGTGAGTTCGATGACGGCGTGTTCGGACTCCGGGCCATAGCCGACAAAGGCCAGGGTGAATTTGCCTTCCGGGTAATCGTGACGGCGCAGCAGGGTCATGCCCAGAATGCGTGTGTAAAAGTCGATCGACTTGTCGAGGTCGCCGACGCGCAGCATGGTGTGTAGTAAACGCATGGTGGTCCGATCAGGCAAAAAGAATCAGCGCGGCAATGCCGCCCAGAATGACCCACTTGCCGACGTAGTACAGCGTGCGGTTGCGCGACTTGAGACCCTTGGCCCAGACGCGACCCTTGTAGACCACGCCAAAGATTTTATTGAGCACTCCGGTCTTGTCGCCTTCGGCGTTGGGCGAGGCGGCGGCGCCGACCACGTAACGGCCAAACCAGCGATTGAAGGCCACCATCCACGAGCCGGCCAGTGGGCGTTCGACATCACAGAAGAAAATCAACCGATCTTGATCCGTCTCGTTTTCAGCGTAGTGAATATAGGTCTCGTCGAAGAAGACGCTCTTCCCGTCGCGCCAGCTATAACGTTCGCCATCAACCTCGATAAAGCAGCGGTCATCGTTGGGGGTTGAAAGTCCCAGGTGGTAACGGATCGATCCGGCGTAGGGGTCACGGTGGCGCACCAGTCGGGCGCCCGGCGGCAGGTGCGTGAACATCGCGGCTTTCACGCTCGGCACCTGTTTGAGCAGGCCGACCGTGAACGGGCACAGCTCTTCGGCCGAGGGGTGGGCGGTGTCGTACCACTTCAGGTAGAAGCGCTTCCAGCCGGTACGGAAGAAGGAATTGAACCCCACATCGTTATAGGTATCAGAAGCTTTGATCAGCCCCTGGTCCACCATCTTGAGGCCTTCTTCGCGGATCTTTTCCCAGTTGTCGTCGAAGATCTTCATCTCGGGAAAATCTTTGGGGTCCAGGTACGGCTGATTCGGTACAGTCGATGCCCCATAGAGCAACACATTCACGGGCGCCAGAAAGGTCGAGTGATCCGTGATCTGGCGGAAGGGGCGCAGACGCACTTTGCCGCGGAAATGCACAAAGGCGGTCGACAGCACGAAAATCCAGATGATGGTCCACTTCATGGCGAATCCTTGATGGTCTAAGTATTTGACGCAAAGCACCATTATCCTCGCCCAAGGGGCTGCTTGGCAAATACGCTCCCGGTCTTGGGGTGCGCCCACTGGTAGAATCGCAGGATGAACCTGGTCGATCAAGTTACCGACGTTTTCAAGCCTGACGGCCCGCTGGCGCGGCAGATCCCGGCCTTCAAATCACGCCCGCAGCAGGCTGAGATGGCCGAGCGCATTGCGCAGGCCATCCGGGGCGATACCGCGTGCCTGGTCGAAGCGGGTACCGGCACCGGCAAAACCTTTGCCTACCTGGTACCGGCCATGCTGTCGGGCGGCAAGGTGGTGCTGTCGACCGGCACCAAGACGCTCCAGGATCAACTCTTCGAACGCGATATTCCTACCATGCGCGCGGCGCTGGGCGCGCCGATCCGGGTGGCTTTGCTCAAGGGACGCAGTAATTACGTCTGTCTGCATCATTTAGAGCGGGCGGAGAAAGAAGGCCGCTTCCTGCAAAAAGAAGACGTGCGGCATATCCAGCAGATCGTTCGTTTTGCCCGTGCCACCAAACGCGGCGACAAAGCCGAATGCGCCGATGTGCCGGAAACGGCTTCGGTCTGGCACATGGCCACCTCGACCAAGGATAACTGTCTGGGCAGCGAATGCGCCCACTACGAAGACTGTTTTGTGGTGAAGGCCCGGCGGGAAGCGCTCGAGGCCGATCTGGTCGTGGTGAATCATCATCTGTTCTTTGCCGATGTGGCGCTCAAAGAAGAGGGCATGGCCGAGCTGCTGCCCAATTGCAATACGGTCATTTTTGACGAGGCGCATCAGCTGCCGGAAACCGCCGGCATTTTCTTTGGCCAGCGTTTCTCAACGACCCAGATACTTGATCTGGCACAAGACGTCCGCATTTCGGCATTGGCCGAAGCGCGGGACTGTCTTGATTTGCCGGTGCAGAGCGCGGCGCTCGAAAAAGCCGCACGCGATTTTCGCCTCACGCTGGGCAATGATCTGGTAAGGCAACCGGCCGTCAATATTTTGCGGCAGCCCGAGTTTCTGAAAGGACTGAATGCACTGGCCGAGCGCATCGACCTGATGACTGCACTGCTGCAAACACAGGCGGGCCGTTCGCCCGACCTGGAACGCGCCTGGCAGCGCTGTACCGCGTTGGGCCAGGATCTGGCGCGCTGGCAGCGGGGTGCAACAGGGCTGCCCATGGCGGGCGGCGAGCGCCCCAGCGCGCCGGCACCCGACGAGAATGATGGCCCACTGCCGGGGGACTATGTGTACTGGGTTGAAACGCTCGGCCACGGGCTGCATTTGCACGCTACCCCGTTGTCGGTGGCCGAACCGTTTGCCAGGCTCATGGCCAGCAGCCCCAGAAGCTGGATCTTTACCTCCGCAACGCTGGCGGTGCAGGGCGACTTTACCCACTATCAGGAAGCGATGGGTTTGCACGACATCGCGGCCTACTGTTGGGACAGCCCTTTCGATTATCCGAACCAAGCCATGCTGTGTTGCCCGACGGATCTGCCGGACCCGAATAGTGCTGATTACACCGACCGTCTGGTCGACGCCGTGCTGCCCCTCGTTCTGGCAGCCCAGGGGCGCACCTTCTTTCTGTGTACCTCGTTGCGCGCCATGCAGCGCGTGCGCAGCCAGCTCGAAACCCGTCTGGCGTTTCATCAACCCGAGATCCAGATTCTCTGTCAGGGCGATGCGGCCAAGAACGAACTGCTCCGTCGTTTCCGCGAAGACGGTGATGCCGTGCTGGTCGGCTCGCAGAGTTTCTGGGAAGGCGTCGATGTCCCCGGTGATGCGCTCTCACTGGTGATTATCGACAAACTTCCCTTTGCGGCCCCCGATGACCCCGTGCTGTCGGCACGCATCGACGCCTTGAACCGGCAGGGCAAAAATGCCTTCATGCATTACCAATTGCCGCATGCCGTGATTAACGTCAAACAGGGTGCCGGCCGGTTGATCCGGAGCGAGCAGGATCAAGGGGTGCTGGTCATTGGTGACCCGCGTATGGTGACCAAGGCCTACGGTAAAAAAGTCTGGCGCAGCCTGCCACCGATGGCGCGGACACGCGATATTGCCGAAGCCGAAAGCTTTCTCATCGAGACCTTGAACGATCATGTCGCTTCAGCCTGACCATTCCCTGCTTGCCGGCGCACTGGGTAAGGCTGCGCTGGCCGCGCGGCCACATCTCTTTTCGGATACGCAGGTCGTTCTGCCCCGGGCAACTTATGAACAAATCGCCGGCTTGGTGTCTGCAGTGTCGGCGCTTGTTGCACGACCAGACTACCAGGCCGCTGTTGCCACCCGTCAGGGCTTGCCCGTGGTGCCCATGCCCTCGGGCGTTTGTCTGGCCTTTGATTTTCATGTCGGTTCCGCAGCGCCACAGCTGATTGAGATCAATACCAACGCCGGCGGCGCGTTGCTCGTGACGCTGCTCGAACGCGCTTGGGGTAATTATGCTGGCGCCGATCAGGCCGAAGCAGCCTTGTTGCAGATGTTCACGACCGAATGGGCGGCCTGGCAAAGCAGTCGACCATTGCAGACCATCGCCCTCGTTGATGACGCTCCCGAGCAGCAGTATCTTTATCCGGAGTTTGTTCGTTGGCAGAACCTGTTTGAAGCGCACGGCATACCAACGCTGATCTGCGCGCCGGATCAACTGCGCTGCGATGAACGAGGCCGGCTCTGGCATGACGATTGCGCCATTGATTTGCTTTACAACCGCTTGACCGATTTTACGTTGACGTCAGCGCCATGTGCTGCCATTCAGCAAGCCTGGGTGCACCAGCGGGCGGGCGATACGACGGGGACACTCATCACGCCCCATCCGCAGGCGCACGCCTTGTGGGCCGACAAGCGCAATTTGCAGTGGCTGTCTGATATCGAGATGTTGCTCACATTCGGGCTGACGGCAGCGCAAGCGTCTGAAGTGGCGTGTTGCGTACCGCCCACCGTGCCGGTCAGCGCGAGTGATGCCGCAGCGTTCTGGAATACGCGCAAGCAATGGTTCTTCAAACCACAAGCGGGTTTCGGGTCGCGCGCTGCGTACCGGGGCGATAAACTGACCAAGCGGGTGTTCGAAGAGATTGCGCAGGGCGGCTATGTAGCGCAGCGCTTCGCGCCGGCGCCGGAAGTGGTCGTGCCTGTTACGGCAAGTGGTGAAACGACGACGCTTAAATACGACCTGCGCGTGTACGCCTATGGCGGGCACATTCAATTGCTGGCGGCCCGACTGTATCAGGGCCAGACCACGAACTTCCGCACACCGGGGGGTGGCTTTGCGCCGGTGATACTGGCTTAGTGGGCTGGCTTGGCGGCTTTAAGGTTGTTTTCGGAAGGGCTCTGCCGTATCGATTTGTAGGGGGGTGGCGCTTTGGCCGAGTCGGTCACCAGGCGTTCTTCAAGCTCGGTCAGGATGTCAGCCAGCGCCTGCTGTTGGCCATCGACCAGCGCCTGGGGCGACTTGTCGCGGAGCGCCACCCGCCGGCTGATCCGAGGTGACGAAAACAAAAAGTTCTCTGCACTGAAACTGGTGCTGGCATAAAACTGGATGCTCACAACCGCTTCGGGGGTGCCGCGATAATCACCATAGAACTCGTCGATGACGCCTTGTAACTGATACATCGGAAAAAACACCGAGGATTGTTCCAGCACCTGGGTAAACGCATTGGAACGTACCAGCCAATTGCGCGTGGCATTGCTCACCATGTCCCGGGGATAGATGAGATACACATTGTAGAAATCTTTTTCGTACCGATTCTCCGAGAGTCGGTAGACCATCGATTTGCCGTCATACGGGGTGTTGGCACTGAAATTACCCATTTTGATCGACATGGACATCGGCGTGGCACGCGGCGGTGCTGCGCGTTCGGGGGCCACCAGCCAGGCCGATTGATCCGGATTGGGTTTGCTGAGCGAACAGCCAGTAAGCACCGCGATACAGACGGCCAGAGCTGAAGCCAGTTTGGCGGTGTGCGTCAGAGCGGCAAAGGGGTTTGATGCTTGCATGGTGCAATCCTCAGGGCGTCACTTTTTTGGGCGGCTGACCAAAAAGGACCCACGACGGGTACTGGTTGGCCTTTTGAGACAGGTCGTTCACGTTATCGGTAATCTGCCGGACATTGTCGGCCGAAATCGTCAGATCTCCCTGCATGGTGGTCAGGGTCTGACGCAGCACAATAATAGAGGCCGTGAGTTGCTCGATCATCAACGACAACTCCTGATTATTGGTGGCGTGGTTAACCTTGGCCAGCAACTGGCTCAGTTCGTTCACGGCGTTATTGAGTCCGGTGTTCTTGCCGTCGCTGCCGGCCACCATACCATTGAGATTGTTGAGCAGGGTGTCGACTTTGGCCTGCGTTTCCGCCAGATTCAGTTTGTTGAAATTGGTGAGCGCGTCTTCGACACTGTCGAGCAGGATGTTAACCGGGCTGGGCTGTGAGGGGATCACGGTATAGTCCGGCCGCCAGCTAAAGGGCAAGACGCGCAGGTTGGAAGGATCCTTCACGAAATCGAGCTCCAGGTAATTAACGCCGGTGATACCCTGGCCGCGAATCTGGGCGCGCAGCCCATCATGTACCATCTTCTGGATATATCCCTCCGCGTCTGTATCGGTGGGGGGGGTTATCTTCATGCGCACCACCACGTACTGTTTGCGCTCTGCCATGGGAACCTCGGTTTCGTAAATCGACCCCGATAAGCCGATGAGGGAGACCTGTCCGAGACGTACGCCGCGAAACCTTACGGGGGCGCCCACATCCAGCCCCTGAACTGATTCTTTGATATAGGTTTCGATCGTCATGGTCTTGGTAAACAGATTGCGTGCACCAAAGATCAGCACCAGGGCAACCAGGGCGGCAGCACCCAGCAACACGAATAAGCCGAGTCGAAAGTATTGGCTGTTGTTACGATTGGACATGGTGTTGTTCAGTGG
>JBDQLO010000024.1:0-8985 GCA_040262735.1 Fluviibacter sp. | reverse complement strand
TGACAGCGCCGTTGGTCAGCTTCTCGACGTACTCTTCGCTAACGCGCGCAGCACGCTCCAGCAGGCGCGAGTGCAGATAGAACACGTCACCCGGATACGCTTCGCGGCCCGGCGGGCGACGCAGCAGCAGCGAAATCTGGCGATAAGCCCAAGCCTGCTTGGTCAGATCGTCATAAATGATCAGGGCATCTTCACCGATATCGCGGAAGTATTCGCCCATCGTGCAACCGGCGTACGGTGCGATGAACTGCATCGCGGCCGGATCGGACGCGGTGGCGGCGACGACGATGGTGTACTCCATTGCGCCATGCTCTTCCAGCGTGCGCACTACGTTGGCAATGGTCGAAGCCTTCTGACCAATTGCTACGTAGATACAGGTCACGCCCTGACCCTTTTGGTTCAGGATGGTGTCAACGGCGACGGCAGTCTTACCCGTCTGACGGTCACCAATGATCAGCTCACGCTGACCACGACCGATCGGTACCATGGCGTCAATCGCCTTCACACCGGTTTGCAGCGGTTGCGACACCGACTTACGCCAGATCACGCCCGGGGCGACTTTTTCAATCTTGTCGGTCTGCTGGTTACCCAACGGACCTTTGCCGTCGATCGGCTGACCTAGCGCGTTGACAACGCGGCCTTTTAGTTCCGGACCGACCGGCACTTCCAGAATGCGGCCCGTGCACTTGACCGTGTCGCCTTCTGAAATTTGTTCGTATTCACCCAGCACCACGGCACCGACGGAGTCGCGCTCGAGGTTCAGGGCCATCCCCATGATGCCGCCCGGGAACTCGAGCATTTCGCCCTGCATCACGTCTTCGAGACCGTGAACGCGGCAAATGCCGTCGGTTACCGATACGACCGTCCCCTGAGTCCGGGTTTCTGCACCCAGGTTCAGGTTCTCGATCTTGCTCTTGATCAGCTCGCTGATCTCGGAAGGATTCAGTTGCATTTAGAAAACTCCTAGTTCTTTAACGCGACAGCCATTGCGTCGAGCTGGCCACGCACGGAGGCGTCAAACACCTCGTCACCGACTTCAACCTTGATGCCGCCAATCAATGACGGATCCACGGTAACGCGCGGCTTGAGCTTTGAAGAGAAATGCTGTTCCAGTACAGGCACGACCTGCTTAACCTGGGCATCGTCCATCGGGAAGGCACTGACAATGTGCGCCTCTTTGACACCTTCTTCTTCCGACTTCAGTTCTTCGAAAAGCGTCTGAATTTCGGGAAGCAGCGCCAGGCGCCCGTTTTCGGCAAGCACCTCGATAAAACGTGACAGCGCCTGCGGGGCTTCGACCCCCAGCACGCCCACCACCAGGTCGGTGACTTGACGGGAGTTCAGCTTGGGGTTGCCAAAGCAGTCCTGCATTGCCGATTCATTGGCAATCAGCGACAGGCGACCCAGCCAACCACTCCAGTCGGCCAACTTGCTTGACTCACGACCGAGGCGGAAGACCGCTTCGGCGTAAGGACGGGCTACGGTGAGGGATTCAGCCATTTGTTACAGACCTTGCTTGATGGCAACCAGGATATCTGCATGAGCACCTGCGTTGATTTCCTTACGGAGAATCTTCTCGGCACCCGCGACAGCCAGCGCAGCGACTTGATCACGAAGCTGTTCGCGGGCGCGAACGACTTCCTGTTCGACGTCAGCACGAGCAGCCGCTACGATACGGTCCGCTTCAACCTTGGCCTGGGCCTTGGCATCTTCAATGATCTGGACAGCGCGCTTTTCAGCGGTTGCCAGGACGTCTGCCGACTTTTCTTTGCCTTCACGCACGACCTCAGCGGAACGCTTGCTGGCGAGCTCTAACTCATGCTTGCCACGTTCTGCTGCGGCCAGGCCGTCAGCGATTTTTTTCGCACGGTCATCCAGCGCCTTCGTGATTGGCGGCCAGACGAACTTCATCGTGAACCATACAAGTATGAAGAAGACGATGAGCTGGGCGAATAATGTTGCGTTCAGATTCACGCTACGAGCCCTCCTGAAAAAGGTTGTTCAGGATTACTTCAGCACGAACGGGTTTGCGAATGCGAACATCATCGCGATACCAACACCGATCAGGAACGCGGCGTCGATCAGACCGGCGAGCAGGAACATCTTGGTTTGCAGTTCGTTCATCAGTTCAGGCTGACGTGCCGAAGCTTCGAGGTACTTCGAACCCATGATGCCGATACCGATACAGGCACCGATAGCACCGAGACCGATGATGAGGCCGGAAGCCAGAGCAACTAGACCGAGGATTTGTTCCATGACGACTCCTTGAAAGGGATAAGAACAGCGGGGTTAAAAAACAACGAAAGTAAAAAGCGACTACAGAAAGGATTAGTGCGACTCGTGCGCCTGACCGACGTACACCAGCGTCAGCATCATGAAGATGAATGCTTGCAGCGTAATGATCAGAATGTGGAAGATCGCCCAGATCGTACCCGCGATCACGTGGCCAGCAAACAGCAGACCACCCGATAGCGAATGCGTTCCGGCCCAGGCTGCACCCATCAGGGCAATCAGCATGAACACGAGCTCGCCGGCATACATGTTGCCGAACAACCGCATGCCGTGCGAAATAGTTTTAGCAGCAAATTCGATCATCTGCATCAGGAAGTTGATTGGTGCCAGCACCGGGTGCGAGCCAAAGGGTGCGGCAAACAGCTCATGCACCCAGCCGCCGATTCCCTTGATTTTGATGTTGTAGTACAGACAGACGATCAATACACCCAGTGCCATCGCCAGCGTGATGTTCAAATCAGCGGAGGGCACGACACGGAGATACGCATGGTGCGGGTCATGACCCGACGCGGCATAGTAGCCTTCCCACAGTTTCGGCAGCACGTCGAGCGGCAGCAGATCCATGGCGTTCATGAAGAAAATCCAGACAAACACGGTCAGCGCCAGGGGTGCCACGAAGAGGCGCGACTTGGCATCGTGAATGATGCCCTTGGCCTGATCCGCCACCATTTCGACCAGCACTTCAATGGCGGCCTGCAAACGACCTGGCACGCCGGCCGTAGCACGGCTGGCAACGAACCATAGAAGAAACACGGTCAGGATGCCGAGCGCGGTCGAGAAAATGAAAGAGTCAAGATTGATCACCGACCAGTCGACGATCGATTTCTGAGCTTCACCTGTGGTGTTCAGATGCGTCAGATGGTGAACGATGTATTCACCTTGGGTCGGGCCGCTGTGGGCCGCTGCGTTCGCTACGTTTTCAGTCGCCATCTCAGGTTCTTTTCGCCAATGCTAAAAAATTGACCTGCAAGGTGATCGCCATACTGAGCAGCATACTGGGCCAGTTCAGGTCCGCATACAGCGCGATGGCAATCGCCAACAAAACCAGTGTGAGGGCAAGCTTGAGAAATTCGTAGACAATAAACAGACCGGCCGATGCGACAGATGCGCGATTGGCCGACGCTGCCATCAATCTCAGCGCGAACAGAAAATTGGGTAGTAGCACTGCCCCTCCTCCGATCGCGGCAGAAATGCTGCCACGTCCCCCTGCAAGCAACCCGGCCAGACTCACAGCTATGATTATTGCGATCAGTTGCAGGCGTATGACTCGAAACACCGTGACCTCATCGCGTTATGTGCTGTGCCTAACAAGGCGCCTTCAAACGCCGTAACTATACGACCAGCTTTCGCCGCCGTCAATCAGAAAAACGCTCAATCAGCCCATCTAATTGATCAAGGCTGTCAAAGTTGATGGTGATCTTGCCCGCGCCGCGCTTGTTGGCAGAAATGGATACTGCCGCACCCAGCGCATCAGCGAGCCGCTCCGACAGACGCGCGACATCGGCATTATTGCCCTTGATGTCCGTCGCACCGGCTCTGGGCGCGGTTTTATTGCGCTGACGCCGACGCACCAACTCTTCGGTCTCACGCACCGACAGGCTTTTCAGCACCACTTGTTGCGCCACAGCAATCTGGTCGCTACCACTCAAGGCGAGCAGCGCACGGGCGTGCCCCATGTCCAGGCGTCCCTGCATCAGCAGCTCCTGCACGGGCGGTGCCAGCTCCAGCAGGCGCAGCAGGTTTGTGGCGGCGGAACGCGACCGTCCTACCGCTTCGGCCGCCTCCTGGTGCGTCAGGTTAAATTCGTCGATCAGGCGACGCAGACCCTGTGCCTCTTCCAGCGGATTCAGGTCTTCACGCTGGATGTTCTCTATGAGTGCCATCGCCAGCGCGGCTTCGTCGGCAATGTGGTGCACATGCACCGGTACTTCTTTCAATCCGGCGATTTGCGAGGCACGCCAGCGGCGCTCACCGGCAATAATTTCATACGGTATCGCGGCGCCGGCAGCGAGCGGTCGGACGATAATGGGTTGCACCAGGCCCTGCGCCGCGATCGACGACGCCAGCTCGTTGAGGCTTGCTTCATCCATGCGGGTTCGCGGCTGATACTTACCTGGCTGGAGGTCGTGCACCGGCAGTGTGCGCGGCACTTCCGCCGATGCAGGGGCGGCGTTACCCGCAGCGGCTTTATCGGCGGCGGGCTTCGAGCCACCGAGTAGCGCGTCCAGGCCGCGGCCCAGGCCGCGAGTTTGTTTCTTTGCGTTCATGCGTTGCCTCTCGCTTTCGCTCACGCGACGGCTTTGCCGTGGCGCGCCAGTAATTCTTCGGCCAGGGCCACGTAGGCCTGCGCACCTTTGGAGGCCGCATCGTAGGCCGTGGCCGGTTTGCCGTGCGAGGGGGCCTCAGCCAGGCGCACATTACGCGGAATAATCGTGGCGTACACCTTGTCACCAAAGTGGTTCATCAGCTCATCCGAGACCTGTTGGGTCAGTGTGTTCTGTGCGTTGTACATCGTACGCAACAAGCCTTCGATTTCCAGGTCCGGATTCAGGTTACCGCGTACCTTGCGCAAGGTCTCGACCAGATCCGAGAGACCTTCCAGCGCGTAATACTCGCACTGCATGGGGATCATGACCGACTGCGAGGCGACCAAGGCGTTCACGGTCAGCATGTTCAGGGCCGGCGGACAGTCGATCAGCACGTAATCGTATTGGTCGGCCACCGTGGACAGCGCATCTTTCAGGCGTTGCTCACGGCCATCCAGCTCAATGAGTTCGATTTCAGCGCCCGCCAGCTCACGATTTGCCGGCAGGATATCGAAGCCAAATTCGGTTTTTAAAATTGCGCCGCCGAGCGTGGTGTCACCCAGCAACAGCTGGTACACCGTTGGCAGCGCATCAGTCTTCACGATGCCACATCCAGTAGTGGCATTGCCCTGCGGATCCAGATCGATGAGCAGCACGCGCTGGCCCAGCTTGGCCAGGGCGGCACTGAGGTTTACCGCCGACGTGGTTTTACCGACACCGCCTTTTTGATTGGTAATTGCCAGAATCCGCATGCTGCGCCTTTGTCTACCTATTCGCTAAATCGAAGAATCGGTGCCGGTGAAAGCCAGCACAACCAGATGTCTTTCTGCGTCGAGACCGGGCACTTGCAGCGGAATGACCGCCTTGACCGCGACATCAGACGGTAATTCTGCCATTTCGGCGTCCGGAAAGACACCTTTCATGGCGAACCACCCGCCTTTTTCTGCCAAAAGTCGACGTGTTTGGCTCACCAACGTGGCTAAAGGGGCATAAGCACGGGCAGTGATGAGCGCAAAACCGCCCGCCTGGTTCGCCGGTGGCACCCAGCTTTCGATACGGTCGGAGACCGCGTTCAGGTTTTTTAACCCCAACGTCATGGCGGCCTGCTTGAGGAAAGCGACCTTTTTGCCCACCGTATCAATCAGCGTGATCGAGCGCTCGGGCTGCAGAATCGCCAGCGGAATTCCCGGCAGGCCACCGCCACTGCCCACATCCAGCAAATCGCCTGGCGGCAGATGCGGCAAGATCGCCAGCGAATCGAGCAGGTGCTGTGTCAGCATGGCCGGCCGCTCGCGCACCGCCGTCAGGTTATAGGCCTTATTCCACTTCTGCAGCAGATCCAGATAATCCAGCAGTTTGCCGGCTTGGGCATCGCTCATCGTCACGCCCAGCGCTGCAGCACCGGCTTGCAACTGGGCGGTTTCGGCCAAACGCGTGGTTGCCGACGCGGTCACAACACCGCACCCAGCGCCACGCCCATACGCTTGAGATGGACCAATAGCAGGCCGATGGCCGCTGGAGTGATGCCTTGAATGCGCGCCGCCTGACCCAAGGTCTGCGGCCGCTGTGTCTGCAGTTTCTGGCAAACCTCGCGCGACAGGCCAATGACCTCGGTGTAATCCAGCGTCTCTGGTAAAGCGAGCGTTTCGTAAGCCGATTGCCGCGCGACTTCATCGCGCTGGCGGTCGATGTACCCCTGGTACTTGGCCTGGATTTCCACCTGTTCAATCACATCGGCCGCCAGATCCACGACCTCGGCCAGGCCGGCATTGGCGGCCAGCTGCCGCAGTCCGGCGTAAGTGGTCTCAGGTCGGCGCAGCAACTCGTACATCGAGGTTTCGCGCTCCAGCGGCTTACCCAACGCCGACGCGATCAGTGCGCTTTCGATCTTCGCCGGATTAACACGAAGACCGCGCAATCGCTGTTGTTCAAGCTCAATCGCATCACGTTTAACGCAGAAGGCCGCCCAGCGCGCATCATCGACCAACCCCATCTCGCGGCCGATTTCGGTCAGTCGCAGGTCGGCATTATCTTCACGCAGACTTAAGCGGTATTCTGCCCGACTGGTGAACATGCGATACGGTTCGCTCACACCGCGGGTAATCAGATCATCGACCAGCACGCCGAGGTACGACTCATCGCGACGCGGGCACCAGGCCGCCTCCCCACGAGTATGGCGCGCCGCATTGAGCCCGGCCAACAGACCCTGCGCCGCAGCCTCTTCGTAACCCGTGGTGCCATTAATCTGCCCGGCAAAGAACAGGTCGTTGATGGCTTTGGTTTCCAGCGACGACTTCAAACCGCGTGGATCAAAGTAATCGTACTCGATGGCATAGCCCGGGCGCAGGATATGGCACTGTTCCATCCCGCGGATGGAGCGAACGATCTGCAGCTGTACATCAAAGGGCAGGGAGGTCGAAATTCCGTTCGGGTAGATCTCGTGGGTCTCGAGACCTTCCGGCTCCAGAAACACGTGGTGGCTGGCCTTGTCGGCAAAGCGGTGAATCTTGTCTTCGATCGATGGGCAATAGCGCGGGCCCACACCCTCAATAACACCGGTATACATGGGCGAGCGGTCGAGGTTATTGCGGATGATCTCGTGCGTACGCTCATTGGTATCGGTAATCCAGCAGGGCAGCTGTGCCGGATGTTGAGCAGCGTTGCCGAGGAAGGAGAACACCGGCATCGGGTCATCAGAGTGCTGCGTCTGCATCACCGAAAAATCGATCGTCTTGCCATCCAGGCGCGGCGGCGTACCCGTCTTCAAACGTCCCTGGGGCAGCTTGAGTTCACGCAAACGACTGGCCAGCGAGACGGAAGGCGGATCGCCCATGCGCCCACCCGAATAATTCTGCAGCCCGACGTGAATCAGGCCATTGAGAAAGGTACCCGCCGTCAGCACCACGGCGCTGGCCTGAAAGCGGATGCCCAGTTGGGTGACGGCACCGACCACGCGGTCACCCGCTATGATCAGGTCATCGCAAGCCTGGGCAAAAATGGTGAGGTTCGGCTGGTTCTCCAGGCGGCGACGGATCGCCTGTTTGTACAACACGCGATCGGCCTGGGCGCGCGTGGCGCGTACTGCAGGCCCCTTTGAAGCGTTGAGTATCCGAAACTGGATCCCCGCTTCATCGGTGGCCGCCGCCATGGCACCGCCCAGTGCATCGACTTCCTTGACCAGATGCCCTTTGCCGATGCCACCGATCGAGGGGTTGCAGCTCATCACACCCAGCGTTTCCATACTGTGCGTTAGCAGCAACGTACGGGCGCCCGTGCGCGCCGACGCCAGCGCGGCCTCGGTCCCGGCGTGACCACCCCCCACAACAATGACATCGAAACGATCTGGAAATTCCATTGGCTGCTATTTGAATGAGTAATAACTAGGTACACCCTACAAAAGGGGAGCCAATTTTAGCGAAGGTACGGGCGTTGGTGGTGATTTTCACGTCTTTTCATTTGATTTATCAGGGAATTTCCTACGCGTGCCGGCACAGGGGTGAAGGTGGTCGATAGCTTTTTACTAACAGACGGTTAGTAACAATCAATTAGACTTATCGCGATGACCTGTCTATATTGCGTCCTGTCGATAGATACTTCCCTCTGTCACAAACCCTCACTTTCAAACAGGAGCTTTACCATGTCGTTGATCAACACCCATGTTCAGCCGTTCAAGACTCAAGCCTTCGTTAACCGCACCGGCAAGGGTGAGTTCATTGAAGTGTCAGACGCCAGCCTGAAAGGTAAGTGGAATGTGCTGATTTTTATGCCGGCCGCTTTTACGTTCAACTGCCCGACCGAAATCGAAGATGCCGCTGATCACTACGCCGAATTCCAGAAGGCCGGTGCCGAGGTTTACATCATCACCACCGATACGCATTTCTCGCACAAAGTGTGGCACGAAACCTCGCCGGCTGTTGGCAAGGCCAAGTTCCCGCTGATCGGTGACCCGACGCATCAACTGACCCATGCCTTTGGCGTGCATATCCCCGAAGAAGGTCTGGCGCTGCGCGGCACCTTCATCATCAACCCGGACGGCATGATCAAAACCGCCGAAATTCACTCGAATGAAATCGCTCGCGATGTGGGTGAGACCCTGCGCAAGCTGAAGGCTGCCCAGTACACCGCCTCGCACCCGGGTGAAGTTTGCCCGGCCAAGTGGAAGGAAGGCGAAAAAACGCTGGCACCGTCGCTGGATCTGGTGGGCAAGATCTAAGTCAGGCCACACGGACTGCGGACTCAAAACAGCCGCAACAGAGAACGCCCGGGGCTTCGGCTCCGGGTACTCCCCAAAATTTGTGATTGCATCGCCAAGCGGCGAGTGGGTTTGCTTTGCCCCGAAGGCCCGCTGTTTCGCCATGCAATAACTCAATTTAAAGCACCCCCAAGG
>JBDQLO010000023.1:0-9050 GCA_040262735.1 Fluviibacter sp. | reverse complement strand
GGCAACGTGCGCACACGCACTGACCAGGAGTGCAACACCCAAGAAGCCCAGGCATTTCATCCACTGCACCCACGGACGAACGAGGACCATCATTGGCGGGAAGTTTCAGTCGAGGGGGTGGCGGGAAGCCCCTGGCCCGCCGCCTTGAGTTCTGTGCTCTCCGGAAATCGCTGCAGGGCAGCGCGCCAGAGCTGGGTCGCCTCACGGGTTTTACCCATCGCCAGCAGCACGATCACCTGGTGCGCAATGATTTCCGGATCAGTTCGAAGCGCCGCCGCCTGGTTCAGATAGGCCAGCGCGGCATCCAGTTTATTTTCACGATAGCAGAGCCAGCCCATGCTATCGAGAATGAATGGATCGTTCGGCGACAACGAAAGCGCCTTTTCAAGCAGCGTGCGCGATTCTTTCAAACGGATATTTTTATCGGCATAAGTGAATCCGAGGGCGTTATAAGCTTGCGCATATTTGGGATCGCGGCGGATAACGTCGCGCATGCTGCGTTCGAACAGACTCTGGTTGCCCACACGCTCGGCGAGCATCCCCAACTCGTAGCGCAGCGTCACATTACCCGGATCCTTCGCCACAGCACGCTCGACCAGCCTCAGTGCGCCGGCATTATCGCCGTTCTCGCGCAGCAATGTGGCCTCGCCAATGACCAGTTCGGCGCGGCCGGCCGATGTTTCTACCGGGGTGTTTTTGAGCAACGCCTGGGCTCCAGCCAAATTGCCGCGGCGATTCATGAGATTTGCTGCGCGCAGGCGCGCCGGCACGAGATATTCCCCACGCTGAACCCGTTCATAATGCAGGATAGCCTGCGCTTCCGAACGTAGCGAAGCCGTTACATCCGAACCGCGCTCGAGATCGGCTCGCGCCTCATAAGCAAGGCCCAGGTTATATTCGATCAGAGCCACATCAATCGAGTCAACTTTGAGCAAACGGTTGAGCGCCTGAATCGACTGATCGGGTGCTTGCGCCTGAACACCAACTGCAGCAACAGCAAAGAGCGATTCCGGCGGGGCATCGTTCTGATCCAGCACACGCTGCACCTCCGCTCTGGCTTCCGGTAGCCGGCCTGCGCTCAGCAACTGTTGCGCATAGAGTGCTCTCACCGTGGCGGCTTGCGGATGGGCCGCAAGAAATTGGGCAAAGAGCGGTAAGACGGCATCGGGGGACTGTTTGGCTGAAGCCTGAACGCTGAGCAAGAGCGCTGCTTCCGAATCCGGCTGTAAACGCTGCGCCTGGCGCGCGTACTGCAGCACTGCCTGGTCGTCTCCGGCGCGTAACGCAAACTGCGCCCGAGCCAGCAAGGCTTCAGGCATCCCAAGATAGGGGGCCGTTACGGCGTCGGCCAGTTTGCGCGCGCGCTGCGGATCAGCCATTGACGGAAAACGCTGGGGCAGCTGCAGGAGCGCACGACCGCGCTGGTCTTGCGGCAACAAGGCCAGATAACGCGCTAGAACGGGTTGCGCATCGGCGTAACGTCCGAGCAAAATCTGTGTGCCGGCCAGCGCATTGAGGGCATCAGTGGCATTGGGTTCTTTTTCAACCCAAAGCCTGGCTGTTTCCAGCATCAGTTCCGGATGTCGGTTGATTGCAGCGACTTCCATCGTGCGCCGAAAAATACCCGGATCGTTGTACTTCAGCGCCAGATCTGCGTAAGCCGCGAGCGCGACCTGCGGTTTGTCACGCTTTAACGCAATCTCTGCCAATACCACTTCAAAAACCACCTGGGGCGGCGTGTCGGACGTTGCTTCCGGAGGGGGCTCGGCACGAGCGGTCAAAGCCGTCATGCAGACGCCGAACAGAACGCCGCGCAAGTAACGGTGGCATGAGGAACGGCGAACCGGGGATATCGACAGATTTTGCAGGAACGGCATGGTGGCGCTATCTTATCCCGTCTTGCCCTGATTACACCGAAACCTCTGCCAGGAATCTTCATCAATGCCCGAACTTCCCGAAGTTGAAGTCAGCCGTTTGGGGCTGTTACCGGAACTCAGCGGCCGTTTCATGACGGGTGCCGTCACGCGAACGCCCAGATTGCGCTACCCGCTCCCGGCAAATCTGGGCAAACGCCTGACGGGTGCCCGTCTCGCCACTATCCGGCGGCGAGCTAAATATCTCTTGCTGGATATCGACCACCTGCCCGGCGGCAAAACCGCAACGCTCATTTTGCATCTGGGCATGTCGGGCAGTCTGCGGATTGTTACGCCCGATACGCCGCCACAAACCCATGATCACGTCGACATCGCTTTTGGTGACAAAGTACTTCGCTTACGCGACCCGCGCCGTTTTGGTGCACTGCTCTGGCATGACAACCAAACGCCAATCGAAGATCACCCGCTGATTCACGTACTGGGCGTCGAACCCCTGGAAGATGTATTTGATGGCAAATGGTTGCACGGCCATTTGCGCAAACGCTCTGGCCCGATCAAACCCCTACTCATGGACAGTCATATGGTCGTCGGCATTGGCAATATCTATGCGGCCGAGAGCCTATTTCTCTCCGGGATCTCGCCGCTCCGGTCGGCACAGAAAATCAGTGCGGCACGCTGCGATCGCCTGGCCGATGCCGTCAAACAAACCCTATCGGCCGCTGTCGCCGCTGGCGGCTCCAGCGTCCGTGATTATGTGCATTCGGACGGCGGCGCCGGTTGCTTCCAGCTGCAATGCGCGGTCTATGAACGCGAAGGCCAGCCCTGCTTAGGCTGTGGCAAACCGGTCAGAAAGATCCGGCAGGCGGGGCGATCCACGTTTTACTGCCCGCACTGCCAGAAATAACTCGTTGCGACTGAGGCAAGGGGGCGGGTGCGCGTGAGTCGCGAACTGGCGCGAGGAAAAACGAAGCGGCACCTAAGCTACGAGCACGTACCGGACACCGCGCGCCTGCCGCGCCCGGCAACTATTTTCCAGTGAGCTTCTCGTATTTCGCCCAAAGCTGTTCTTGCGATTCAACGTGCGCCGGGTCCTTGGGAATACAGTCGACCGGGCAAACCTGCTGACACTGCGGCTCATCGTAGTGACCCACGCACTCGGTGCATTTATTTGGGTCAATTTCGTAAATTTCCGGACCCTGCGAAATGGCCTCATTCGGGCACTCCGGTTCGCAGACATCACAGTTAATGCACTCGTCAGTGATTATGAGTGACATGGCAGACTCCTGGACAACGTTTCAGACAAGGCACGATTTTCGCTGATCGGCAGTTTTTTAGCCAGCCCACACCATTCAGGCGGTGGCCTTGCCCCAGCCGCGCGCCACGAAGCAATCATTAATGTGCGGCGGAACGAAAGAACTGACATCGCCGCCCAGACGGGCGATTTCGCGAACCATGGTGGCTGAAACAAACATATGGCGCTCGCCGGGCGTCAGGAAGACTGTTTCTACTTCCGGGTACAGACGGCGGTTCATGCCAGCCATCTGGAATTCGTATTCGAAGTCGGAAACTGCACGCAGGCCCCGGATCAGAACCTTGGCTTTCTCTGCATGCACGAAATCCATCAACAACCCATCAAAACCGACAACGCGGACGTTCTTGAAAGGCGCCAAAACCGTCTGCGCCATCACGACTCGATCCTGGAGTGTAAAGACCGGTGATTTGGCCCGGCTCTCGGCAATGGCAAGCACCACTTCGTCGAACAGGTCTGCGGCACGGCGCACCAGATCTTCATGCCCGCAGGTCAGCGGATCGAAGGTGCCGGGATAGATGGCGATTTCACGTTTCAACATGGTGGCAGATTAGGTCGTGGGCTCGTAGACGTAAAGATGATAATGCACCTGGCCGGCCTTACCCTGACGGATGCAAGCAAGTCCAGGTGCCGGAGAATCCGGTAGGGGTTGCTCCGACTCCATGTAGATCCGGGCACCCGCTGCCAGATGGGGCAACACCGGCATGATGATCCGATCTAGCCATCCCTGTCCATAGGGCGGATCGAGAAATACCAGATCCAGTGGTGCCGACAACGCTCGAGGTCTGCAAAGATAGGCCAGCGCATCCGTACACACGACCTCAAGCCCGGGTTCGTTCAACAATGCTGCGCCGGCCTGAAGCCCTTGCGCGGCCCGCGCCGACTGCTCCACCAGCACCACGCCGGCAGCGCCCCGCGAGACGGCCTCGAAACCGAGCGCGCCTGACCCCGCAAAGAGGTCCAGGCAATGCCAACCGGTCAAATCCTGACCAAGCCAGTTAAAAAGGGTTTCCCGAACCCGATCTGGCGTGGGCCGCAAACCCGGGGCATCCGCCACCGGCAGCTTACGGCCGCGATGCTTGCCGCCGATGATCCGGACCTGGCTTGGTCGTGCGGCCGTCCTTTTAGCAGATCGATTCACGCTGCTCAGTCTGCAGCAACGCGCACCGTCACCAGGCGGTCAGGCGACACATGTTTACGGAAAACCTCACGCACCCCGTCGGGCGTTAACGCACGCACCCGCGCCGGATACTGATCCAGCCAATCGGTCGGCAAGCCGTAAAAAACCATCACGCCCAGATTGGCCGCCAGTTTGCTGTTTGAATCGATGCGTAACGCAAAGCCACCGGCAATGTTGTCCTGCGCGGCTTTGAGCTGCGCCGCCGTCGGCCCGCGTTGGAGGTAGTTGTTCAACACCTGATCTACGACTCTGATCGCATCGTCTGCCTGCGTCCGTTTGGTTTCGAGACCGATCGTAAACGGACCATCAACCAACTGCGGCTGAAAGTAGCTGTAAACGCTGTAGGCGTAGCCACGTTCTTCGCGCACCGACTTAGTGAGCAGGGAAACAAAACCGCCGCCACCCAGCGTGTAATTGCCGACTTGCAATGCAATCTGCTCCGGATCATCGCGCGACAACGCTGGCATACCGATCAGTAGATGTGACTGCGATGCCGGATGCTCGACTCGCACCACCCTGGCGGTCGTCGCTGCCGGTGACGGCAACCGCTTGGACACGGACGCCTGATCTGGCGGCAGATCGGCCAGGAGTCGGTTTGCCAAAGCTTCCGCTTCGGCGCGCGTAAGGTCGCCGACGATCGCAACGCTCGCACGGCCCGGCGTTATATGGTTGCGCCAGAATGTCGTGATATCGCCATGGGCAATGCTTTCCAGCGACCCCGGCGTGACCAGACGTCCATACGGATGTTCGGGATAAAGCGCTGTCATATAGGCGCGCTGCGCCAGCACTTGCGGCTTGGTCAGGGCTTCCTTGAGCGCTGCCACCGAACGCGCCTGGTCGCGTTTGAATATCGCCCGCTCGAATGCAGGGCGCGCCATCACATCGGCCATCAGCCCAAAAGCAATGTCGCGCCGCTCGGGATCCGAAAGCGTTCTCAACGACACGGTCGCGCTATCAAGCCCCGCGCCAACCGATAGCGTGGCGCCAATATCGGCCAGCGTTTCTGCAACCTGTTGTTCGTTGCGGGTGCCCGCTCCCTGATCCATGAGGCCGGCAGTCAGCGATGCAACGCCCGGCTTGTCGGCAGGATCAAAAGCGGATCCCGCCAGAAACAGAACTTGCACGTCGACAATAGGCAATGCATGCGTTTCGATAAAGTAGACACGCGCACCCTGTGCCGTTGTCCATGAGACCACCGGCGCTGCATGGGCCAAATTGCAGAAACAGAGCACTGACGCCAGCAGCCCCAGCACATACTTTGATACCCGTTGATTCATCTGATCGTCCTCGTCTTGGTTAATGGCGGCCTGGCACCTGGGCGGCCTGCGCTCGCTGGGCGCGCGTCGTCATCTCGGCGGTATCCAGTGGCTGTGGAACCAATCGTGCGATCGTCAACTGGGTGTCGGTAAAGTAAGTCTGTGCAACACGCTGCACATCAGCTGCCGTCACCGCATTCAGCTTGTCCAGCATAAGTGCATCGGATCGCCAGCCATAGCCGAGCGTTTCCAGCATGCCGATCTCCATGGCCTGCCCCATCACCGAATCTCTTTTGTACACCTCGGCCGCGCGCAACTGACTGCGCGCCCGCGATAGTTCTTGCTCGCTCACGCCTTTATTGGCCACCATCGCCAGTGCCTGTCGAATCGCCGACTCTAATTCATCAACAGAATGCCCCGGCCTCGGCGACGCTTGCAGAACAAACATGCCGGGGCCACGATTCATCGCGTCATAGCTGGCGTCAACGGATACCGCCACCTGCTGATCACGCACCAGTGCCGCCGGCAAACGCGCTGCCTCATGGCCATCCAGAATCTGTGCCAGCATTTCCAGCGCGTATGGATCCACGTCTTTTTGCGGATCCGCCAGGCGTGGTGCTTTCCAGCCCATGACCAACAAGGGCAGATCGGCCGGCGCCTTCACGTCCAGTTGCCGCAATCCCGTCTGTCGCGGCTCTTCGTAATGCTTACGTGCTTCCAGTGATCTTGCTGGCACCTTGCCATAGGTCTGACGCGCCCATTCGAAGACACGCTGGTGGTTCACATCACCCACCACCACCAGAATCGCGTTATTGGGGACGTACCAGCGACGATACCACTCCCGCACATCCGTCACTTTTAGCTGCTCCAGATCACTCATCCAGCCGATAATCGGGCGCCGGTAAGGGTGCGCTTGCCAGGCAACGGCATTCATGGCCTCATGCACACGCGCCGTCGACTGGTCATCCGTCCGCATGCGTCGTTCTTCCATCACCACCTGGATTTCCTTGTTGAAGCCGCCCGGCTCCAGCGTCAGATGGCGCATACGATCCGCCTCCAAGGCCATCACGGTTTGCAGCTGATTGGCCGGCACCTGCTGAAAATAAGCCGTGTAATCGGTACTGGTAAACGCATTGTCTCGTCCGCCCAGGGCGGCGACGCGGCGATTGAACTCACCAGGGCCCACACTTGGCGTTCCCTTAAACATCATGTGCTCAGTGACGTGCGCCACACCAGTGACACCGTCATGCTCATCCATACTGCCAACGCGATACCAGACCATTTGCACCGCCGTTGGCGCGCGCGGGTCTTCCCGAACGACTACGCGCATGCCATTGGCGAGCTTGGTCTCAAAGGTCGTTTCGGCCGCAATCGCCGCGGCAGAAAGCCCCGTCAGCAATAAAAAGGACAGCAGAATTTTGAATCGCATGGTTGGCATCGCTCTAGGCTAAAATCAGGAGATTGTTAAGGATACCCGTGCCCCATGCCAGACGCCAATGTAAACACCCAGAAAGGGACCAGCCGCTCCTGGCGCGAACGCCTCTTCGCCGGACTCACCAAAACCCGTCAGCAGATCGGCGGTTCGGTGCGCAGCCTGTTTTCGCGCGGCAAAGTTGACGACGAGTTGCTTGAGGAACTCGAAACCCTGCTGCTATCCGCCGACGTCGGCGTCGACGCGACGGTCAAGCTACTCGAAGAACTGCGTCTCAAAGCCCGCCGTGACAATTTGCAAACCCCGGAAGCGATTCAAGCGGCGCTGGTCGACAGCCTGACCCATCTGCTGCAACCGCTGGAAGCGCCATTGCAGATCAACGCGCCGCCAGGCAGCCCTTTTGTGGTTATGGTGGCCGGTATCAATGGTGCCGGCAAAACAACCACACTCGGCAAACTCGCCCACCAGTTTCAGGCCGATAGCCATAGCGTGCTGCTGGCCGCCGGTGACACCTTCCGTGCGGCCGCCCGTGAGCAGCTGCAGGCCTGGGGGCAGCGCAACAACGTGACTGTCATTTCCCAGGAAGGCGGCGACCCGTCGGCCGTGATTTTTGATGCGGTGCAGGCCGCCCGTGCCCGCGGCATTCATGTCGTGCTGGCGGATACCGCCGGCCGACTGCCCACACAAATGCATTTGATGGACGAAATCGCCAAGATCCGTCGTGTTATTGCCAAAGCCGAAGCAAGCGCGCCGCACGAAGTGCTGCTGGTGCTGGACGGCACCATCGGTCAAAACGCCATCGCCCAGGTCAAGGCCTTCGACAAAGCCATCAATGTCAGCGGCCTGGTCATTACCAAACTCGATGGCTCTGCCAAGGGCGGCGTACTGGCCGCCATCGCCTGCCAGTGCCCCAAGCCCGTCCGCTACATCGGTGTTGGCGAACAGATCGAAGATCTGCAACCTTTCTCCGCCCGCGCCTTCGCCGAAGCGCTACTCGGTCAATAACTCATGCCGAATCTGTTGCGGGTCGAATGGCCCTTTTTTCTCTGTCTGTTCACTGCCGCCGGCATCCTGGCCTCGCCGGTTGCCATTAACGCCCTGCCCTACCAGGGGCTGGTCGGCCTCTGCCTCTTCCTGATTACCCTCTCGGCCATTTTTCGGGTTACCCATCACGCCGATGAGCTGGCGGAAATGCTGGGCGAACCCTACGGCACCCTTATCCTGACGCTCTCGGCCACCATCATTGAAGTGGCCATCATGATCACCGTGCTGGGGCACAGTGAAGGGAATCCGACCTTTGTCCGCGATACCATCGCGGCCACCGTGATGATTACGGTGGGACTCATGCTGGGGTTGGCCATGTTCATTGGCGCCTTTGTGCACCGCCAGCAAACGGTTAATACCGAGGGGGCACTGACCTATCTGGGCCTCATTATTCCTTTGGCGCTTCTGGTACTGGTACTGCCTAACTTTACGGACACCACCATCGGCCCGACGCTGGCGATCGCTCAAGAGGTCTATATCTCGGTCGCCGCCATTGCCCTCTACGCCATCTTTATTTTTATCCAGACGCGCCGGCACCGCCAGCTATTCAAGGATCGTGCACCGCCCGAACCACTGACCTTCGACGCGGAAACCCCCGCCCGCAAGCACAAGCGGCCGCATACGCGAAAGGAATTGCTGACTAACGTTGCATGGCTTGCCGGTAACCTCTTTCTGGTCGTGTTTCTGGCGGAAGAGCTGGCAATTCTGATTGACGACCAGCTAGAAGCCAAACACCTGCCCGAGGCACTGGGTGGCCTCTGTGTGGCCTTGCTCATTCTGGCGCCGGAATGCCTGGCCTCGGTCAACGCGGCCCTCAATGACCGGCTGCAACGCGCCGTCAATATCGCTCTCGGTAGCGGTCTGGCGACCCTGTCGCTGAGTGTGCCGGCGATCCTTATTGCGGCCACGCTGATGGGACACCCCCTGATTCTGGGGCTGGAGGCTAATCAGATGG